>CAMLLJ010000033.1 GCA_946480845.1 uncultured Gemmatimonadota bacterium | reverse complement strand
TCCACGTCGAGGTCGTTGGTGGGCTCGTCGAGCAGCAGCAGGTTGCCGCCGCTCTTGAGCAGCTTGGCGAGATGGAGCCGGTTGCGCTCCCCGCCGGAGAGGTCGCGCACCCGCTTCTGCTGGTCGGCGCCCTTGAAGTTGAAGCCGGCCGCATAGGCCCGGGCGTTGATGGTGCGCCGGCCGAACTCGAGCTGGTCGTGGCCGCCGGAGATCTCCTCGTACACCGTCTTCCCGCCGTCGAGCGCGTCGCGGCTCTGGTCCACGTAGGCGATCTGCACGGTGCTGCCCACCTTGAGGGTCCCGGCGTCGGGCTGCTCCTGCCCGGTGATCATGCGGAACAGCGTGGTCTTGCCGGCGCCGTTGGGGCCGACGATGCCGACGATCGCGCCGCGGGGGAACGAGAAGGTCACGTTCTCGAAGAGCAGCCGGTCGCCGAAGCCCTTGGCCAGCCCCTCGGCCACGACGACCTCGTCGCCCAGGCGGGGCGGCACCGGGATCAGGATCTCGACGTTGGCGGCGGTCTCCCGTTCGGCCTGCTCGCGCAGCTCCTCGTAGGCGCGGATGCGCGCCTTGCTCTTGGCCTGGCGCGCGCGGGGGGCCATGCGCACCCACTCGAGCTCGTGCTGGAGGGTGCGCTGGCGCGCCGAGGCCTGCTTCTCCTCGACCGCGAGCCGGCGCTGCTTCTGCTCCAGCCAGCTCGAGTAGTTCCCCTCCCAGGGGATCCCCTCCCCGCGGTCGAGCTCGAGGATCCACTTCGCCACGTTGTCGAGGAAGTAGCGGTCGTGGGTCACGGCGACGACGGTGCCGGGGAACTCCGCCAGGTAGCGCTCCAGCCACCAGACGCTCTCGGCGTCGAGGTGGTTGGTCGGCTCGTCCAGCAGCAGCATGTCGGGCTGCTCGAGGAGCAGCCGGCAGAGCGCCACCCGGCGCCGCTCGCCGCCGGAGATCTTGGTGACGTCGGCGTCGCCGGGCGGGAGCCGGAGCGCGTCCATCGCCATGTCGATCTTGTGGTCGAGCTCCCAGAGCCCGAGCGCCTCGATCCGCTCCTGCAGGTTGCCCTGCTTCTCGAGCAGCCGGGTCATCTCGTCGTCATCCATCGGCTCGGCGAACTTCGCGCTGATCTCGTGGTAGCGGTCGAGCAGCGCCTGCTGCTCGGCCACGCCCTCGAGCACGTTGCCGCGCACGTCGCGCGCCGGTTCGAGCTGCGGCTCCTGGGGCAGGTAGCCGATGCGCGTGCCCGGGAGCGGGCGCGCCTCGCCGAGGAAGTCCCGGTCCACGCCGGCCATGATGCGCAGGAGCGTGGATTTCCCGGCGCCGTTGGAGCCGAGGACGCCGATCTTGGCGCCGGGATAGAACGAGAGGTTGATCCCCTTGAGGATCTCCCTGCTGGGGGGCACGACCTTCCGGAGGTCGCGCATCGTGAAGATGTATTCGCCGGCCATGGCGCCGAAGATAAACGCGAAGGGCGCCCCGACGGGAGCGCCCTTGATGCACCGCGCGACCGCCGCGGCTAGCTGAGGTGCTTGTTCACCAGGCGGGTCATCTCGAACATCGAGACCTGGTCGCGCTTGAAGATGGGACGGAGGTTCTCGTCGGCGTTGATCATGCGGCGGTTCTTCTTGTCCTGCAGGCCCTTCCGCTTGATGTACGCCCAGAGCTTCTTGGTGACTTCCGTGCGGGGCATGGCGTTGCTGCCGATCACTTCGGCGAGCTGGTCGCTGGGGTTCATCGCCTTCATGAACGCGGCATTCGGCTTGCGCTTGGTGGCCTTCTTCGCCGTCTTGCGCGCCGGCTTCCTGGCGGACTTCTTCGCTGCCTTCTTCGAGCTCTTCTTGCTGGACTTCTTCGCGCTCTTCTTGGCTGCCATCGTGATTCTCCCTGAGAGGGTAGGGGCAGTGAATACAGCGGAAACCACCAGCATGACCGCTCACAAAGTAAGAAACTCCCTCTCCATTGCCAATAGGGCGGAGGCGATTTTCCCTCTGGAAACGGCCCGCTTGCCGCCGGCGGGCACGGTGACATGCGTCATGGTGCGCCCCCCGGAATGGTGCTAGATACGAGGGCGGCCGCGGCCTCGGCGGCCGGATTTCCCTCTCACCATCGGGAGCGTTCCATGCGTCGTCTCTCCCTCCTCGCGCTGTGTTCCCTCGGCGCCTGCCTCTCCGGCGCGCCGCCCGCGCCCACCAGTCCCGCCCGCACCGCGGGCGCGACGTCGCCCGCCTGCGACGCCGGCAACGGCGGCCTCGTGCTGCCCGACGGCTACTGCGCCCTCGTCGTCGCCGCCACCGTGGGACCGGTGCGCGAGCTGGCCGTCGGGGAGAATGGCGATCTCTACGCCGCGGTGAGCGGCGAGGCGGGCGGCGTGCGCGCCTTCCGCGATACCAGCGGCGACGGCAGCCCCGACGTCAGCGCGTCGTTCGGGCCGGGCGGCGGCAACGACGTCGCCCTGCACGAGGGATACCTCTACTTCGCGCTCAACGACCGGATCGTGCGCTGGCGCCTCGAGCCCGGCCGGCTCGAGCCCGCGGGGGAACCGGAGACCGTGGTGGCGGGCCTCCCCGCCGACGGGGGGCACGTGGCCAAGAGCATCGCGTTCGCGGGCGACGTGATGTACGTGAACGTCGGCTCGCGCAGCAACAGCTGCCAGGAGGGCGACCGCCGCGCCGGCTCCCCCGGCATCGATCCGTGCACTGAGCTCGAGCGCCGGGCGGGGATCTGGACCTTTTCGGCAAGCCGGCCGGGGCAGACGTTCGCCGACGGCACCCGCTTCGCCACCGGCCTGCGCAACGCCATGGCGATCGCCGTCGAGCCGGGCTCGGGCGCGCTGTTCGCCGTGGTGCACGGCATGGACATGCTGGCGCAGAACTGGGGATTCAGCGCCGAGGTGAACGCCAGCAATCCCGCCGAGATCTTCGTCCGCGTGGAGCGGGGCGGTGACTACGGCTGGCCGTACTGCTATTTCAGCAGCGACGCGAAGCGGCTGGTGCTCGCGCCCGAGTACGGCGGCGACGGCACCCGCACCGACCGCTGCGCCGGCCGCACGGCGCCGCTCATGGGCTTTCCCGGCCACTGGGCGCCCATCTCGATGGCATTCAACCCCGGCAGCGGACCTGGCGACCACTACGCCGGCGGCGCGTTCATCGCGTTCCACGGCTCCTGGAACCGCGCGCCGCTCCCGCAGGAGGGCTACCGCGTGGTCTTCGCGCCGTTCCAGGGCGGCCGGCCCACGGGCGAGTACGAGACCTTCGCCACGCTGAGCGACGGGCCCACCGCGCTCCGCGCCACGGGGGTCGCCGTCGCGCCGGACGGATCGCTCTACATCTCCGCGGACAAGAACGCCACCATCTGGCGGATCGTCCGCCGGACCACCGGCGCGTGATCCTCCGTCTCGGCGCCGGGCCGACCGCCTGGCTGCTCGCGGGGTGCGTGGCGGCACTCGCCGCCGGCCACCTCGCCACCGCCGCGGTCCACTACAGGCTCGGGTACGACCGCCAGCTCGGTCTCCGGCCGCTGCTCAACCTGAACGGCGAGGCCAACCTGCCGGCGTGGTTCTCCGCGGCGCTGCTGCTTGCCGCCGCGGCCGTGCTCGCCGTGATCTGGCGGACCACGCCCGAGGGCCCGGGCACTGGCCGCCGCCATTGGGCCGTGCTCGCCGCGGTGTTCGTCTTCCTCTCCGCCGACGAGGCGGCCGAGATCCACGAGATGCTGAACCCCCTGCGCGCGCACTTCGGCAACGACGGCCTGCTGTACTGGGCATGGGTGGTTCCGTACGGGATGGCCGGCCTCGCGTTCGTGGCGGCCTACGCGCGCTTCCTCAGGCGCCTCCCGACGCGGACCGCGCGGCTGTTCGTGGCCTCCGGCCTGCTCTACGTCGGGGGCGCGCTGGTCCTGGAGATGGCGGGCGGCATGGTGATGGACCGCGTCGGTCGCGGCACCCTGCCCGTGGTGGTCCTCTATACGCTCGAGGAGCTCGCCGAGATGTCTGCGGTCGTGCTGTTCATCTACGCGCTGCTCGATTACCTGGCGCGGCGCGACGGCCGGGTCGAGGTCGAGCTGCACGGCGGCGCGAGAGGTGCGGCGCCGGGCGGCGTGCCGTAGATTCCGGCGACATTCCCTCCCGGAGCCGGCTGATGCGCATTGCAGTGCCGAAGGAAACCACGCCCGGCGAACGGCGCGTGGCCCTCGTCCCCGATGGCGCGGGCCGGCTGGTGAAGGCGGGACACGACGTCGTGGTCGAGCCGGGGGCAGGTGCAGCGGCTGGCTTCACCGACGAGGCGTATGCTGCCGCCGGCGCCTCGCTCGCGCCGTCGCCCGGGCTCTTCGAAAGCGCGCAGGTGATCGCCGCGGTGCAGCCGGCGTCGCTGCCCGTGGACACCCTGCCTGCCGGGGCGGTGCTGATCGGGTTCCTCAACCCCGGGCCGGGCGCGGCGCACCTCGGTCAGCTCGCGGCGCGGGGCCTCACGGCCTTCGCGATGGAGCTGGTGCCGCGCATCACGCGCGCGCAGTCGATGGACGCCCTCTCCTCGCAGGCCACGGTGGCCGGCTACAAGGCGGTGCTCCTCGGGGCCGTCGAGCGGCCCCGCGTCCTCCCCATGCTCACCCCCGCCGCCGGCAGCATCCCGCCGGCGCGGGTGCTCGTCGTCGGCGCCGGCGTGGCCGGCCTGCAGGCGATCGCCACCGCGCGCCGGCTGGGGGCGATGGTCTCGGCCTTCGACGTGCGGCCGGTCGTGAAGGAGCAGGTGCAGAGCCTGGGCGCCACCTTCGTCGAGGCGGCGGCGGTCTCCGCCGAGGCCGAGGCTGCCGGCGGCTACGCGCGCGAGCTGGCCGCTGACCAGCAGCGGCTGGTCGGCGAGGCGGTCGCGAAGCACGTGCGCGACATGGACCTGGTCGTCACCACGGCACAGATCCCGGGGCGGCCGGCGCCGCGCATCATCACCGACGCGATGGTGCGCTCGATGAAGCCCGGCAGCGTGATCGTGGACCTCGCCGCGGAGAGCGGCGGCAACTGCGAGCTGACCCGCGCGGGCGAGACGGTGATGGCGCACGGCATCAGCATCCTCGGGCCCGTCAACCTGGCGGCCACGCTCCCCTACCACGCCAGCCAGATGTACAGCCGGAACGTGCAGAGCTTCATCGAGTACGCCACCCGGGACGGCGCGCTGGCGGTGGACCTCGCCGATCCGATCATCGGTCCCACCTGCGCCGTGCACGGCGGGACCGTGCGGGGGAAACAGGATGCTTGAGACGCTCATCGGCGGCATCGTGATCTTCACGCTGGCCACCTTCCTCGGGGTCGAGCTGATCAACCGGGTGCCGACCACGCTGCACACGCCGCTCATGTCCGGCGCCAACGCGATCAGCGGGATCACCGTCGTCGGCGCCATGATCGTGGCGGGCGGCGGCCACGGCTGGATCTCGGCCGTGCTCGGCTTCCTCGCGGTGGTGTTCGGGATGATGAACGTGGTGGGCGGCTACGCGGTCACCGACCGCATGCTGCAGATGTTCCGCCGCAAGCCGGAGGCCCGCTGATGCCCGGCGCGCTCGCGGAGATCCTCTACCTGGTGGCGGCGGTCTGCTTCATCATCGGCCTCAAGCGCCTCTCCAGCCCGGGCACGGCCGTCAACGGCAACCGCCTCTCCGCCGTCGGCATGCTCGTCGCCATGGTGGTGACGCTCTTCGACCGCGGCATCGTCAGCTACCCGGTCATCGCCGCCGGGCTCGTGGTCGGGTCGGCGCTCGGCCTCTGGATGGCGCGCGCGGTGAAGATGACCGCGATGCCGCAGATGGTGGCGCTCCTCAACGGGTTCGGCGGCGGGGCCTCGCTGCTGGTGGGCGGCGCCGAGTTCCTCAAGTCGGAGCTCGTCGGCCAGAACCTCGGGCTCGACACCTCGATCACCATCCAGCTCAGCCTGCTCATCGGCGCGGTCACGCTCACCGGCAGCATTGTCGCCTTCGCCAAGCTGCAGGAGCTGCTCTCCGGGAAGCCGATCACCTTTCCCGGCCTCCAGGCGCTCAACGCCACGATCTTCCTCGCCATCGTCGCGCTCAGCATCTACCAGGTCGCCACGCCGGAATCGCTGCTCTGGCCGTTCTATGCGGTCTGCGCGCTCTCCCTCCTGCTCGGCGTGCTGCTGGTCATTCCCATCGGCGGCGCCGACATGCCGGTGGTGATCTCGCTGCTCAACTCCTATTCGGGCATTGCGGCGGCGATGACCGGGTTCGTCATCCGCAACGACGTCCTGATCATCTCGGGCGCCCTGGTCGGCTCCTCGGGCATCATCCTGAGCCAGATCATGTGCCGGGCGATGAACCGCTCGCTCACCAACGTCCTCTTCGGCGCCTTCGGCGGCGGCGGCGGCGCCGTGGCCAGCGGCAAGTCGGCCGAGGGACTCACCGTCCGCCAGGTCTCCGCGGAGGACGCGGCGGTCCAGCTCGGCTATGCGCGGTCGGTCATCGTGGTGCCGGGATACGGGCTCGCGGTGGCCCAGGCGCAGCACCTGGTCCGCGAGCTGGCGGACCAGATCGAGAAGCGCGGCGGGGAGGTCAAGTACGCGATCCATCCGGTGGCCGGCCGGATGCCGGGACACATGAATGTCCTCCTGGCGGAGGCCAATGTCCCCTACGAGAAACTCTTCGACATGGACGCGATCAACGGGGAGTTCGACCGGGCCGACGTCGCGCTGGTGATCGGCGCCAACGACGTGGTCAATCCGGCGGCCCGGACCGACCCCGGGAGCCCCATCTACGGCATGCCGATCCTCAACGCCGACCATGCGCAGAGCGTAATCGTGCTGAAGCGCGGGATGGGCTCGGGTTTTGCAGGCATCGAGAACGAGCTGTTCTACAACCCCAAAACCTCGATGCTGTTCGGCGACGCCAAGGCGTCGCTGGGCAAGCTGGTGACCGAGCTCAAGACACTGGCATGACGCCAACTACGACGGAGTGGAGCGACCGATGCGCACGATCCTGACGGCAGGCTTCCTTGCGGCGCTCGCCGCCATCCCGGGAGCCGCGAGCGCCCAGGGCGCGTGCGGCGGGTATGTGAAGGCCCCGTCCGTGGGCGGCTGGAGCGAATACGTGGTCCGCGTGCCCGGCAGCGCCGATCTCGGCGTCCGGTTCGCCGTGACCGACGCCGAGGCCCGCCGGGAGAAGCAGCTCGTCTGGTTCGAGACCCGGGTCAACGGCGGCGCCGGGACCATGGTTTCCCGGCTGCTCGTCCCCGGCTACCCCTACGCGACGTCCCAGGTCGAGGACGCCGTGCTCAAGGGCATGAACGGCCAGGTCGTCCAGCTGGGCCCCGATCTGCTGCTCCGGGCCCGCGACCAGGAGCTGCCCCGGCTGCACAAGTCGATCGCCGAGGGCTGCCAGGCGGCCCAGCTGGTAGGGGACGAGCAGGTCACCGTCCGTGCCGGGACCTTCCGGACCAAGCACTTCCGGAGCGCCCAGGCCGGCGCCGACTTCTGGGTCTCGAATGAGGCCCCCTTCGGGCTCGTGAAGATGACCAATACCCTGGACAACAGCACCATGGAACTGGTGGACCGGGCCACCGGCGCAACGCCCACCATCACCGGGACGCCGGGGGGGCTGACCGGCCCGGCGAACTGCGGGGGGTATGGGGCGGGCGGGGCGGCTCTCCGGCAGGGGAGCCGCCCCGCTGTTTTTTGGGAACCGGAACGGGGTGCAGAGCGTTTCCCGGACGCCTCTCCAGCCCGGTGACGGCTAACTGCCTCACCTGTATCGTTTTAGCTAAACCGTTGATTTTATGAGGTTTAGCCAGTATATTGTCCAACTTGTGCGACAGGCGTCAAGGGTTTCCTGTGGCGCCGTATCGACGTAAGTCTTCCTAGGAGGCGTGAGCGTGGCGATGAAAGGACGTGCCAAGCGTCGTCCCGTCCGGCCCGCCCCGATCGCTCGTGCGGTCGATGAAGGCCGTGAAAGTCTTGACCTCTACCTGGATGAAATCAGCCGAGTGCCCCTCCTCAGCCGTGAGGAGGAGATGGAGCTGGCCCGGAAGGCCTTCCGCGGCAGTATCGCGGCCCAGGAGAAGCTCGCCCGTCACAATGTGCGCTTCGTCGTCTCGGTGGCCAAGAAGTTCCAGAACCGCGGGGTGCCCCTCGTCGACCTGATCGGCGAAGGCAACCTCGGGCTGATGACGGCTGCGCGGAAGTTCGACCCTGACCGCGGGGTCAAGTTCATCTCGTACGCTGTCTGGTGGATCCGTCAGGCGGTGCAGGCGGCCATCGCCCGCCATGGGCGCCCGGTCCGGGTGCCGCTCAACCGCACGGCGGACCTGAGCCGCCTCGGGCGCACCACCACGCTGCTCAAGGACCGGCTCGGGCGCATGCCCACCACCGAGGAGCTGGCGCGCGCCACGGGGCTCACCGTCGAGGCGGTGCGCAGCCTGAGCGCGCTCAACGCCGAAGCGGTGCGGCTCGACCATCCCACCCGGGACGGCGACGGCAACGAGCGGATCGAGCGGTTCACGTCGGGCGAGCAGGAAAGCACCGACATGTCCACGATGGCCAACAGCCAGACCCAGGACATCGAGGCCGCACTTGCCGTGCTGCCGGCCCGCGATGCCAAGGTGCTCCGGCTCTACTTCGGCCTCGACGACGGCAACAGCCGCACCCTGGAGGAGATCGGCCGCATGATGGGGGTGACGCGCGAGCGGATCCGCCAGCTCCGGGACCGCGCGCTCCTGCGCCTCCGCGAGGGGGAGACCGGCGACCGGCTGCGCGATCTCGTCGCCTGAGTTCCGCCTGGTTTCCACGAGCGCCCGCAGCAGTCGGCGGGCGCTTTTTATTCTGCCATTCACACCCGGTACGGTGCCCATGAGTCTCCGGGAGCGCGCCCTGGCGGCGCTGCTCGGCCTCGGCACGTCCAGCCGCTACCTCCTGCTCGGGCTATACCGCAGGGGCGAGCTGCGCGACCAGCGGGGTCGCCTGCGCCAGCTCGGGCTCGTGCTGCTCAAGCCCGCGACGTCATGGCGGCGCGCGGACGCCTTCGTGCGGAAGCACGGCGAAGCGCTGCGGGAGCAGTACGGCGTGAGCCCGCTCCGCCAGCGGCTCGCGCTCGCCTGGGCGGCGTTCCGCTACAGCGCCCGGCCCGATGCCGGGGTGGCCTACTGGGCCTTCGCAGTCGAGCGGGCGGACAAGTGGAACTGCTGGGTCGGCGACGTGCAATCCTTCGTGCTGAACGGCGACCTGAATGCCCGTTGCGCCCCGCGGACGGCCCGCCGCATCAACGACAAGCGCGAGTTCGCCGAGTGGGCGCGGGAATTCGGCGTGCCGGACGTGCCCGTCCTCGCGGCGGTCGAGGGCGGGCGCTGGGAGGGCGGCGGGCTCGACTCGCTGGCGCGGGCACTGCCTGATGCCGACCTCTTCGCCAAGCCGGCGGACGGGGGCCGCGGCATCGGCGCCCGGCGCTGGCTCCGGATCGCGCCGGGCCGCTGGCGGGACCGGGACGGTGCCGAGGTGGACGCCGAGGGGATCGTCGCCGTGGTCGCCAGGGATTCCGGCATCCGCCCCATGATTCTCCAGCGGGCGCTCCGCCCCCATCCCGCCCTGGCCGCGCTGGCGCCCAACGCCGTGAGCACCGTCCGGTTCGTGACCTACGAGGATGCGCGCGGCGAGCCTCGGGCGCTCCGGGCCTCGCTCCGGCTCCCTGCCTCCGACGCCATCGTGGACAATGCGCATGCCGGCGGCATGTTCGCCTCGATCGACCTCGACACGGGCCGGCTGGGGAAGGTGATCCGGCGGCGGCCGGACGGGCTGCTCGAGCCGCACGCGGAGCTGAACGCGCGGCCGGGCATCGCCGATACGCTGGTGGGCCTGTGGCCGTCGGTGCTGGCGCTCGCGCTGGACGCGCAGCGCGCCGCGGCCCCGGTGCCGTTCCTCGGCTGGGACATCGCCCTGAGCACGGAGGGGCCGCTTCTGCTCGAGGGGAACAACATGTGGGACGGGTGCCTGGTCACCCTCTCCCACGAGGTGCCGCTGGGCGAGACGCCGTTCCCCGACGAGTTCCTGCGGCACTGGTTCGGGGGCAATCGCGAAGCGGCGATGCGCTAGATTCCCGCCAGAGACTCGAGGAGGATGCCGTTGCCGAACCTGCCGGTCCCCTACGCGATCACCCGGCGCGACGACGGCCTGCTGATCGAGTGGGACAGCGCGGGACATGCGTGGGTGTATCCCGCGCGCGCCCTGCGCCTCGCCTGTCCCTGCGCCGCCTGCGTCGAGGAAATGAGCGGGCGCCCGCTGCTCGATCCTGCCGGCGTCGGCGAATCGGTCCGGCCGTTGTCGGTCGCGCTGGTTGGAGGGTACGGGATCCGGATCGTCTGGAGCGACGGGCACGGCACCGGGATCTACACCTTCGAGCGGCTCCGGCGCGACTGCGGATGCGCCCTCTGCACCGCTCCCGGGGGCACCTAGCGCTCCGGTCGGAGGTACGAGAGATTGCAGGTGTCAATTTCCTGCAATGTTCCTTCCTCGCCGAGTCGATGCATGGTCGGTGGCCGCGGCTTCTGGATCCTGGTCTGGTACGGCATCCTGGTGCTGGGGCTGATCGGCCTTTGGGCCTCGGTGCTCTGGGGCCGGCGGCTGAAGTGGCAGAATCTCGACGAGTTCCTGCGGGCCATCGGCACGGTCCAGGTCTCGATCGGCATGCTGATGCTGCTGTACGGCGTGGCCGTGCAGGTCGCCACCGGCCTGCTGGGCCTGGCCTTCGGCGTCTTCGTCGCGGCCTTCGTGGCCGGCCGGAACATCTCCTTCAGCCACCAGCGCCACGACGATGCCGATGATGAACCCGACACCGAGGGGGAGGCCGAGGGACCGGCGCGCATGGTCGAACCGACATCACGCGGCGCCGCTCGCGGCGCCTGACTCATCAAGGGGCGGATGAATGACTGAACCGCATTCGACGGTGCGCGAGGGGGCGATCGCCGGGGTCATCGGCGCCGCCGTCATCGCCCTCTGGTACTTCATCTTCGACGTCCTCGACGGCCGCATGTTCGAGACGCCGAACGCGATCGCGGGCCGCCTGTTCGGCGTGGGCTCGTCGGACGCCGGGGACATCGGCACGCTCGCCGTGGTGACGGTGGTGCACACCTTCGTCTTCATCGTCGCGGGGACCGCGCTCACGGCCATGGTCCACCTCGCCGCGCGGGACATCGCCTGGCGCATGGGCGTGCTCCTCGCGTTCGTGATCGGCCTCGGCATGTTCGCGGGGCTGGGCTTCGCGGCCAACGTGGACGGCCGCGCGCCGATCCCGACCTGGAAGGCGCTGGGCGGCGCGCTGGTGGCCGTCATCGCCATGGCGACGTACCTCTGGCGGGGCCATCCCGATCTGGTGCGATCCTTCTCCGAAGTCCCGCTCGGCGACGAGACCGATTCCGTCCCCCACGCCCCCGACCGGTAGCCGACGACGCGCGGGCGGCGGGCGCTCCGCCGCCCGCCTCCCTCCGCCTTTTCACCCCGGCGAGACCGTGCCCTTCCGCTTCGTGCCCCGCCTTCCATTCCTGCTGCTCCTCGTCCCGTCACTGCTCTACGGCCAGCTCGAGCCGCCCGCGACCGGCGGGCTGGTGGCGCTGGAACACGCGCAGCGCATGCTCGGGCACAACCGGCGCGTGCTGATGATCGGCGCGCACCCGGACGACGAGGACACCGACCTGCTCACGGTGGTGGTGCGCGGCATGGGCGCCGAGGCGGCCTAT
This sequence comes from uncultured Gemmatimonadota bacterium, assembly GCA_946480845.1. The sequence continues at coordinate 3,849 of CAMLLJ010000033.1, read as the reverse complement.
CTCTCACTCAACCGGGGCGAGGGCGGGCAGAACCTGATCGGCCCCGAGCTGGGCGAGGCGCTCGGACTGCTCCGCACCGAGGAGCTGCTCGCCGCGCGCCGGCTGGACGGCGCCCGGCAGTTCTTCACCCGCGCCTACGATTTCGGGTTCTCCAAGGACCTCGAGGACACCTGGGCGCACTGGCCGCGCGATTCGGTGCTCAAGGACGTCGTGCGCATCGTGCGGCGGTTCCGGCCGCAGGTGGTGGTGTCGGTGTTCAGCGGGACGCCCAGGGACGGCCACGGCCAGCACCAGGCGGCGGGATGGGCGGCGCGGGAGGCCTTCCGCATCGCGGGGGATCCGGCGCGGTTTCCCGAGCTCGTCACCGAGGAGGGGCTCACTCCCTGGACGCCGCTCAAGCTCTATCGCAGCACCTGGTTCGATCCGGGCGCCACCACGCTCAGGCTCGACGGCGGGCGGCTCGACGCGGCCGTGGGCCGGTCGCTGCACCAGATCGCCATGCAGGGCAGGAGCCTGCACCGGTCCCAGGACATGGGGCGGCTGCAGAACATCGGGCCCCATGCAGTCCAGCTCGCGCTGCTCGAGGACCGGACCGGCGCGGGCGGGGCCGCGCTCTTCGCGGGCGTGGACACGACCCTCGCCGCCGCCGCGCGTGCGGGCGAGACCATCGTCGCGGCCGACCAGCGGCGGCACCGTTCGCGCGCCGAGGCGATCCGCCGCGGGGTGCTGCTCGATGCGGTGGCCGACGACGACCGGGTGGTCGCGGGGCAGCCCGTCACGGTGACGGCGCTGCTGCAGAACGGCGGGAGCGAGCCGCTCCCCGTCTGGGAGTTTGGCCGCTTCGCGTTCCCCCGCGACTGGAGCGAGCGCGTGCACAGCGCCACGGTGCACGTGGGCAGCAGCCGGCCGCTGGCGCCCGGCGCGGTGGACACGACGCTGGGCCGCTTCGGCGTCGGGGCGGAGGCGGCCCTCACCATCCCCTACTTCATGGCCCTGCCGCGCACGGGCGACCTGTACAGCTGGCCCGCCTCGGCCATCGCCTCCTGGGGCGCGCCGTTCGAGCCGCCTGCGGTGCGCGCCACCGCACGGCTCGACCAGGGGGCGGCCATGCTGGAGCGCGAGGCCAGCTCGCGCACCAACGACCAGGCCCTGGGCGAGGTACGGAAGCCGGTGACGGTCGTGCCGCGCATCGACGTGCGGCTCGACCGCGACACGCTGCTCGTCGCCACCGGCGCGGCGCGCCCGGTCCGGTTCACCGTCACGCTCACCCACGGCGCGCGGGACCCCTCGTCGGGCCAGGTCACGCTCGAGCTTCCGGTGGGCTGGGCGCCCGTGACACCCCAGCGCTTCGCATTCACCCGTGAGGACCAGCGCGAGAGCTTCGAGTTCACCGTCCAGCCCCCGGCAGGGCTCGCGGAGGGCCGCTACGAGGCGCGAGCCGTGGCATCGGTGGATGGCGGTGCCCGCTACGACGTGGGCATGTACGTGGTCGAGTACCCCCACATCCGGCCGCGGCAGTACGCGCGCAGCGCGGTGACGGCGATCGTCGCGGCCCCACTCGCGCTCCCACGGCTCGCCCGCGTCGGCTACGTCCGCGGGGCCGCGGACCGCGTGCCTGAGGCGCTCGCGGCCGTGGGCGTCCCGGTCGAGCTCATCGACTCGACGGTGCTCGAGCGGGGCAGCCTGTCGCGCTACGACGCGATCGTGATCGGTCCCCGCGCCTACGAGACCGACCCCGCGCTGGTCGAGCATAACGCGCGGATCCTCGACTTCGCCCGGAACGGCGGCCTGGTCATCGTGCAGTACCAGCAATACGACTTCGTGCGCAACGGGCTCGCGCCCTATCCGCTCACCATCGAGTCTCCCCACGACCGGGTGACCGACGAAGGGGCGCCGGTGCGGGTGCTCCGCCCGGGCGATCCCGCCGTCTCGGCGCCCAACGCGCTCGGGCCGGATGACTGGGCCGGGTGGCACCAGGAGCGAGGCCTCTATTTCGCGCGCACCTGGGACGGCGCCTACCGCACCGTGCTCGAGTCGCACGACCGCGGCGAGCGGCCGCTCGAGGGCGGGCTGCTGATCGCGCCGCTGGGCAAGGGGACCTACGTGTACTCGGGGCTGGCCTTCTTCCGCCAGCTCCCCGCCGGCGTGCCCGGCGCCTTCCGCCTCTTCGCCAACCTGCTGGCCCTGCCGCGCGGACCGGTGCCTTGAGGCCCGCGCGCGCCGCCGCCTCCTTCCTGCTCGCCCTTGCCGCCTGCTCGGGCGATGGCCGCACGCCCGTGGTGCTCTACTCGCCCCACGGCCGGGACCAGCTGGTGCTGCTAGAGACGGAGTTCGAGCGCCGCCATCCGTCCATCGACGTCCGCTGGCTCGACATGGGCAGCCAGGAGATCCTCGACCGCCTGCGCTTCGAGCGGGTGAACCCGCAGGCCGACGTCTGGTTCGGCGGCCCCAGCGCCACCTTCGACCGCGGGGTCCGCGATTCGCTGCTGCAGCCCTACCGGCCGGCGTGGGCGGATGCCGTCGGGCCCAACGGCATCGGGCCCGACGATCTCTACTGGCCCGTGTACCGTACACCCGCCATCATCGCGTACAACAACCGCGCCGTCGCCGACTCGGAGGCTCCGCGCGACTGGGATGAGGTGCTCGAACCGAGATGGCGCGGCAAGGTGCTCATCCGCGATCCCATGGCAAGCGGCACCATGCGCGCGATCTGGGGCCTCATCCTGGTGCGCAGCATCCAGCAGACGGGCGACACGGCGCAGGGCATGGCCTGGCTGCGCCGGCTCGACGCGCAGACGGCCGCCTACGCCCTGAACCCCGCCATCCTCGACGAGAAGCTCGCGCGGCAGGAGGGGCTGGTCACGCTCTGGGACCTGCCCGACATCCTGATCAGCCGGGGCAAGGGGATGCCCTTCGGCTACACCTTCCCGCGGAGCGGTACCGTGGTGATCGACGACCCGGTCGGCCTGGTGCGCGGCGCGCGGCATGTCGAGGCGGCGCGCCTCTTCATCGACTTCGTGGGCAGCACCGACGCGCAGATCCTCGCCGCCTCGCGGGTGTTCCGGCTGCCGGCGCGCCACGGGCTCCCCGAGGATTCCGTCCCGGCCTGGGTGGCGGAGGTGGAGCGGGAGATGGTGATCGCGCCCATGGACTGGGACCTGCTGGTGCGCGACGGCGCCGGCTGGATGTCCTACTGGGACTCGCACGTGCGGCACACGGGCAAGGCGGCCGGCCATGAGCACTGATCGCCCCTTTCTCGCCCTGGAGCGGCTCTCCCGGCATTTCGGGCCGGTGCGCGCGGTGGACGACGTCTCGATCTCGCTCCGCCGCGGCGAGATCCTGGCGCTCCTCGGCCCCAGCGGGAGCGGCAAGACGACGCTGCTGCGCCTCCTCGCCGGGTTCGAGCGGCCCGACGCGGGGCGGGTGCTGGTCGAGGGTGAGGATGTCACCGCCACCTCGCCGGTCTCGCGCCGCTTCGGGATGGTGTTCCAGCACTACGCCCTCTTCCCGCACCTCGACGTCGGGGCCAACGTCGCCTTCGGGCTGGAGTCGCTCAAGGTGCCGGCGGCGGACGTCCGCCGGCGGGTCGAGGAATCGCTGGCGCTCGTGGACCTCACCGGCTACGAGCGGCGGGCCATCAGCCAGCTCTCGGGCGGGCAGCAGCAGCGGGTGGCGCTGGCTCGCGCGCTCGCGCCGGAACCGCGGGTGATGCTGCTCGACGAGCCGCTCTCCAACCTGGACCCGGCGCTCCGGGAACGCACCCGGCGGGAAATCCGCGAGCTGATCCACCGGGTCGGGATCACCACCGTCTTCGTCACCCACGAGCAGGACGAGGCCTTCGACCTGGGC
>CAMLLJ010000032.1 GCA_946480845.1 uncultured Gemmatimonadota bacterium | reverse complement strand
CCTCGATGCTGCTGGTGACGCTGGGGTTCCCGGTCATGACCACGACGATGGTGTCGCGGTAGGCCTCGAGTGCCGCCCGGAGGATGTCCAGGCCGGAGACCTGGGACATGTAGAGGTCCACGAGGATGACGTCGAACTTGCGGCGCCTGACCGTTTCCAGCGCCTCCTCGCCCCGCCCGACGATCGTGACGTTGTAGCCGTCCATCTGGAGCACGCTGGAGCAGCTCTCGCGGAGCGTGCGCTCGTCGTCCACCACGAGGACGCGGATGCTGGCCTTGACGTCGCCCGGAATGGAGAGCGGGTCGCGGGACGGATCGGCGCCGGCGGCGCCGTCGGAACGTGGAGCGGTGTAAGCGAGCGAGCTGCCCATCGCCATCTCCTCAGCGAACCGCCTGCTGGAATCGGGGGAAACAGTCACGTTGATACCACAACCTGCGGCGCCTGTCAAGCAAAACGTGTGCTCGGAGCCACAGTCCGGTGTTGCGATGGGTCACCACCCATGTGGCGGGCGGCCAGCATATTAATCGAACCCTGTCCCGGGCGCCCGACGACCCGGCAGAACCTTGCAAGCACGAGTCCACGCACCGGCGCGGCCGGGCCACGGTCCGGCAAATCGGGGCCACGGTACTTACTTTGCGTAGGTCGGGGTCGATGCGCTCCGCCCCGGGTTCCGGGGTCAACGACCGCAAACCGTGGAGTCTTGCGAGAATGGCTGGCAACCTGCTTCCCCCATCCCAGTCCGACGGCCTGGTCCCGGTCCCGTCCGGGGCAGGCGCGCTGTCCCCCCACGCCGCGAGCCTGCTCCAGCCGGAGAAGGAGAAGGTGCAGCTGGGCCGGTACTGGGCGGCGGTCAAGCGGTATCGCTGGCTGATCCTGTTCGTGGTCCTGGGCGGCACGGCGCTGGGGTTCGTGATCACCCGCTTCGTCAAGCCGGAGTACACGGTCAATTCGACCATCTACATCCGGGCCTCGGAGCAGGGTGGCGGGCTGAATGACCAGAGCGGCCTGGTGGAGGGGCAGAACTGGGTCCAGCTCCTCACCACCAGCGTGGTCCTCGACAACGTGGTGGTGCAGGAGCGGCTCTTCTTCGAGCCGGCCAAGGTGGCGGACTCCCTGCTCTTCAGCTCGTTCAATGCGCGCTGGCCGTGGCGGTCGGGTGCCTATGCGCTCGAGGTGGACAAGGCGGGACGCAATTACACGCTGAGCCTGCAGGACGGGCGCGTGGTGGAGACCGGCAAGGTCGGCTCGCCCATCGGCAGCAAGCTCGGCATGACCTGGACCCCGCCGGCGAGCCAGCTCACCCCCGGCCGCAAGGTCGAATTCGAGCTGGTGACGCCGCGGGACGCGGCCTTCGCGCTGCGCCAGAACCTGGTCACCAACCTGGCCCGCGAGGGCAACTTCCTGCTGGTCTCGCTGAGCGGGCCGGACCCGGCACGCCTGGCCCGCACGCTCAACGCCATCGGCGACCAGTTCGTCAAGCAGGCGGCGACGCTCAAGAAGCGCCGCACCACGGCCATGGCCGCGACGCTCGAGGAGAAGCTCAACTCGGTGGCCGACTCGCTCAAGGCGGCGGACGCGCGGCTGGCCAGCTTCCAGACCGCGACGATCACGCAGCCGAGCCAGGGCACCGCGATCGCGCCGGGCATCGGGCTCACCCAGAGCACGGTGACCACCGACTACTTCATGAAGCGGGCGCAGCTGCAGCAGATCCAGCAGGACCGCCAGCGCCTCGAGTCGGTGCTGGCCAAGGCGCGCTCGGGCCAGCCGGTCATCGACGAGCTGCAGACCATCCAGTCCACGGCGCTCGCCCCCGGCCTCAACGACGCGATGAAGTCGCTCGCCACCTACGAGGCGGAGCTGGTGAACCTGCGCTTCCGGTTCACCGACCAGTCGAAGGCCGTGCAGGACATGCAGGAGAAGATCCAGACCCTGCGGACCCAGACCATTCCCAGCCACATCGCGACGCTGGGCGCTGCGCTCCGCTCGCAGGAGATGGCGCTCAACTCGACCATCGGCGAGCAGACCCGCGAGCTGCGCTCGATCCCGGGACGCACCATCACCGAGGAAAAGCTGAAGCGCGACCGGGCGGTGCACGAGGGCATCTACCTCAACCTGCAGTCGCAGTTCACCGCGGCGCGCCTGGCCGAGGCGAGCGCGATCCCCGACGTGGAGGTGCTGGACCCGGCGATCGAGCCGCAGCGCCCCAGCCGGAACAGCGCCATCATGATCGTGCTCGGCGCCTTCGCGGCGAGCCTCGGCCTGGCAGTGGGCCTGGCGCTCCTGCTCGACCGCCTCGACAAGCGCTTCCGCTATCCCGAGCAGGTGACCAGGGACCTCGGCCTCAGCATCCTCGGCGCGATCCCGGCGATCCGGAAGGTCCGGGCCGACGACCGCGACGCCGAGGAGGCGGCCCAGGTGGTCGAGGCATTCCGCACCATCCGGATGAACCTGGCCCATTCCTACGGGACCGCGGGGCCGGTGCTGCTCACGGTCTCGAGCCCGAGCCCGGGCGACGGGAAGTCACTGGTGTCGTCCAACCTCGCGCTCTCCTTCGCCGAGGCCGGCTACCGGACGCTGCTCATCGACGGCGACATCCGCCGCGGCGAGCTGCACCGGATGTTCAACTGCGATCGCCGGCCCGGCCTCCTCGACTGCCTGCGGGGCGAGGCCTCGATCGAGCTGGTGCAGCGCCCGACCACCCACAAGAACCTGACGCTGATCCCCTGCGGCACGCGCCATCACCACGGCCCGGAGCTGCTCGGCTCGGCCGCCATGCGCGACACGATGGCCGCGCTCAAGACGCGCTACAACGTGATCATCGTGGACAGCCCGCCGCTCGGCGCCGGCATCGACCCGTTCGTCCTCGCCACCGCCACCGGCAACATCATGCTGGTGCTGCGCTCGGGCGAGACCGACCGGCAGATGGCCGAGGCCAAGCTCAAGCTCCTCGACCGGCTCCCGGTGCGGATCCTGGGCGCCGTGCTCAACGACATCCGCTCGGCGGACTCGGCCTACAAGCACTACCGCTACGTCTACGGCTACACCGCCGACGAGGAGCCGACCCCGCAGCTGGCCGGCCCCGCGGACTGACGGCAGCCGCAACGCAGGAGGGCCCCGGGCAGACTGCCCGGGGCCCTCTTCGCATGCGGCCGCCGGAGCGGCGGGACGTCAGGTGGCCGACGCGAACTCGCGGATGCGCTGGTCGCCGCCCGACCGGCCCAGGTCGCGGAGCGCCGTGGTGGCGCGGAGCAGCAGTTCCACGGCATCGAACTCGGAGGTGCCGAAGTCGTCCACGGCGGAATAGCCGGCACGCAGGGTCACCGGGGCGCCGCTCTGCTCGAACGCGCGCTCCACGGTCCGGCCCATCCGCTCGGCGAGGCGGACGGCGCCGTCATGGCCCGTGGCCGGCGCGATCACGGCGAACTCACCGTGCACCAGCCGCCCGACCGCGTCGGAGGAACGCCCCGCCTCGCGGAAGACGCGGCTCACCTGCTCGGCCACCTCCTCGAGCACCGCTTCGTCAGCCGGGTCCTCGGTGGACTCCACGATGGGCGCGAACACCACGCAGGCAAGCGCCTGGTGCCGCCGGCTCGCCTCGGAGCCGATCTCCCGGGCCCGGCGCGCGAGGCCGCGCATGTTGTAGAACCCGGTAGCCGGGTCGAGGAGGCTCTCGTCGCGCAGCGCATCCACCTCGAGCTTGGACTGGACGAAGGTGCGCAGCTTGAGCAGCAGCGCCTCGCCGTCGAGCGGCTGGCCCAGGAACTCCCAGGCGCCTGCCCGGTACGCCTCGAGGCGCTGGGCCCGGCCGGACGGGCCGGAGGTGGTGATGACGATGGGGGTGGTGGCACTGATGCGGGGGTCGTCGCGGAGCATGCGGCAGACATCGAATCCGTGGATGTCCGGCATCTGCGCGTCGAGGATGATCAGGTCGGGAGCCGAGGTGAGGGAGCGTTCGAGGGCCTGTTCTCCGGTATGCGCCCGGATGACCGAATAGCCGTTCGGTACCAGGATGCTCTCGAGTGACCGGGCGGACCACTCCTGGTCATTGGCGACCAGAACCGTCGGCGTGCTGGATGCCTGCTCGCGATCGGCCATGCGTCTTCGTTCTCGTGGCGTGGATCCGCACGGCCAGCATGCGGGGGTGGGGAAAAGAATGACGGAAACTGCACCGCAGGAGTCGTGCGACCTTGGCGCGGAATGCCAACCTGTTGGCCCTACAGCAGATAGCTCTCCGCCCATGGCTGCCGCCGATGCAGAACGCAGCTTCCGCGCAACAGCAGTGATCCTCAGTCGGCACCGGAGCTTGCGGGCACAGTGGGGCGGCGCCGCCGCACCTGTCGCCCTGCGGCCACGGAACGGGGGCGCCGCGGGGGGGCGTCCCGCGACCCGATCCCAGGCCCTAACTGGTTCACTTGCAAGACGTTACATGGACGGCACAGGGCAGGTGTGAAGGGCCACCACAGCCCGCCCCGATGCGGCGCCAGAATTGATAGGTACACGGGTGTTCGCATCACATGGCGCTGGTTCGGAGGCGGAATGGACGGTCAGGGTCGGGAATCCACAATGCATGCTGGCGGGCATCCGGCGGCTGAGGGCGCGGCGGCGGACTCGCTGCTCGAGGAGCTGAAGAAGTTCGCCAGGCGGCTCGCCAGCTTCGGGCTGGGCGAGGAGACCGGGCGCCTGCTCCGGGACGACCGGGTGCGCCGTCCGGCCCGGGCGGTCACCGCTCCCCGCCCCGGGCATCCGTAGCCGGATCGTGGCAGATTCCCGGCCCAGGCCGTGAGTCCCGTCACGGGCAATTCCCCGGAACGCGTTAACTTCAAGATCGGCAAGGGAGTCCGCTGAGCCGCAAAGCGGAACCAGTCTTGCTGGAGAGTGCCCGACCGGGCGCCATCACTTACCCACTCGGACAGGAATCGTCCTACATGGCCAAGTTCGCGGGAACGCTGATCGTCGCTGGACTGCTGCTCCTTCCGGGAGCCGCGTGGGCCCAGGCCGACTCCGGACTCGCGCGCGAAATGGCCACCCGGGCCGAGCTGCAGGCGTCGCTCAATTCGGCCAAGGACGAAGAGCGGGCGGAGATCCAGCGCCGCCTCACCGACGGCGACTTCCAGCCCGGCGACCTGATCGCGCTCACGGTGATCGAGGAGTCCACGCTCACGGACACCTTCACGGTGCGTTCCGGCCGCACGCTCCAGCTCCCGAACCTTCCCGAGATCTCGCTCAAGGGCGTGCTGCGCTCCGAGCTGCGGCCGTTCCTGACCGGCAAGGTGGCCGAGCACATCCGGAACCCGCAGGTGGACGCGGTGGCGCTGATCCGGGTGGCCGTCCTCGGCGCCGTGAACCGGCCCGGGTTCTACAACGTCCCGGCCGAGACGCCCGCGGCGGAAGTCGTGATGATCGCGGGCGGGCCCACCCAGAATACCGACCTCAAGAAGGTCGAAGTCCGGCGCGGCGAGGCGGTGGTGATCCCCAAGGACGCCATGACCACGGCGTTCGCGGCGGGCACCTCGATCGACCAGCTCAACGTGCACGGCGGCGACCAGATCATGATCGGCCAGAAGAGCGGCGGCTGGCGCGGCACCATCCAGACGGTGGGCCTGTTCACCGGCCTCCTGTCCGGCATCTACTTCGCGACCCGAATCTTCTAGATGGCGAGCGTGCACCGTATGGGAATTGCCATGTCCGGGCTGCAGGAGAGCCAGCCGGCGCTGCCGCGCCTTCGTCCGCGCGCCTCGGCGCCGGAACCCCTGCCCGCGCCCGCCGTGGCGGCCGCGCCGGCCGCACCGGCCGCGCCGCGGACGCCCGCCGCCGCACGCCCTGCTGTCGCCGAGGTACCGTTCGAGCCCGCGGCCGCAGTGGCAGCCAGCTCGCACCCGATCCGGCGCACGGTGAACTTCGTGCTCGCGCTGGCCGGGCTGATCGTGGCGCTGCCGCTGATGCTCGTGGTGGCGATCCTGATCCGGCTCACCTCGCGCGGCCCGGTCATGTACACCCAGGTCCGGGTGGGACTCGACCGTCGCGGCGACGACCCCGAGGACACCAATCACCGGCGCCAGGCCGACCTTGGGGGCAAGCCGTTCGACATCTACAAGTTCCGCACGATGCACGTGAACGCGGAGCGGAACGGCGCGGCGGTCTGGGCCCAGAAGCACGATCCGCGCGTCACCTGGATCGGCCGCTACCTGCGCCAGTACCGGATCGATGAGCTGCCCCAGCTCATCAACGTGCTCAAGGGCGAGATGAACATCGTGGGCCCGCGGCCGGAGCGGCCGATGATCTTCGCCGAGCTGCGCGAGAACATCGCGGAGTATCCGCTGCGCCAGCGCGCCAAGCCGGGCATCACCGGCCTCGCGCAGATCAACCACCACTACGACAGCTGCCTCGACGACGTGCGCAAGAAGGTCAGCTACGACCTCGAGTACATCAGCCGCCAGAGCGTCTGGGAGGACCTGCGCATCATGTTCCAGACGGTCCCGGTGATCCTGTTCCGGCGTGGCGGCTGGTAAGGGCCCCATGACCGCGACCCTGAAGCCCGACCTGTCGCTCGCGGCCGGGATCATCCGCCGGCCGGAAGCAGCCCTTCCGGCCGCGGCTGCGGTGATCGCCTTCGTGGTGCTGTTCATCCAGCCCGCGCGCTCGCTGGCGCTCGACTGGTGGAACAATCCCGACGCCGGCCACGGACTGCTGCTCGCCCCGCTGGCCCTGTGGCTGGCGTGGCGCCGTGGGCTCGCCCCCGAGCGCAGGGGCCAGATGGTGCTGGGCTCCGTGGTGCTGCTGGGCGCCGTGATGCTCCGTTACCTCTCCGGGCTCGCGGCCGAAATCTTCACCATGCGGTTCTCGATCCTGCTGGCGCTGTGCGGGCTGGTGATCTTTGCCTGGGGCTGGCGCCAGCTGCTCCGCTGGTGGCTGCCCACGACGCTCCTCTTCCTGTCGATCCCCTGGCCCGCGCTGATCACCAATGCGCTGGCGCTGCCGCTCCAGTTCCAGGCCTCCCAGATGGGTGCCGCGCTGCTGGAGAGCCGGCACATCCCGGTGCAGCTCGCGGGGAACGTGATCCGGCTGCCGGGGCACCAGCTCTTCGTCACCGAAGCGTGCAGCGGCCTCCGCTCGCTGACGGCGCTGCTCAGCCTGGGCGTCCTGGTCGGCGGCCTCTGGCTCCGCTTCCCGGTCACGCGCCTGCTGGTCCTGCTGATCACGATTCCCGTCGCCATCGTCATCAACGCCATCCGGGTGTTCCTGACCGGCTTCCTGGTGTTCTTCGTGGACCCCAAGCTCGGCGAGGGGTTCATGCACGTCACCGAGGGCTGGCTGCTCTTCATCGTGGCGTTCGGCATCCTGGCGCTGGTCGCGTGGGGCGCGTCCCGCCTCGAATCCCTCATCAAGCCGGAGCGGGCCAATGCGTAACTGGCAGCGCTGGATCCCCGCAGGCACCTTCGGCGCCGGCTGCCTCCTGCTCCTCAGCGTGCAGCGCCAGCAGGTGATGGCGCTGCGCGAGCCGCTCTCCACGCTGCCCACGAGCATCGAGGGGTACCAGGGCTACGACCAGGTCATCAGCGACGAAGAGCAGCAGGTGGCGGGCATGTCGGACTACGTGCTGCGCTACTTCGGCCGCGACTCGACGCTGGCCTTCTCGGTGTACGTCGGCTACTACGCGCAGCAGACGCAGGGGCGCACCATCCACTCGCCCAAGAACTGCCTCCCCGGCGCGGGCTGGGAGCCGCTCGCCGCCAGCCGCGAGATGATCGCGGTGGGCGCGGACAGCGTGGAGATCAACCGCTACGAGCTCGCCAACAAGCAGGCGCGCGCCCTGGTGTACTACTGGTACCAGGGACGGGGCCGGGTGGCGGCGAGCGAGTACCAGGTCAAATGGGACCTCCTCCGTGACGCCGCGATCTCCGGCCGGTCCGAGGAGGCGCTGGTGCGCCTGGTCATCCCGCTCACCGGCGACGTGCAGGACCCGGACGCGCTCGCCCGGCGAGTGGCGGCGGAAATGGTGCGCGAGGTGGAGCGGAAGCTGCCGACAGCGGCCTGAGCGCCAGGCGCCGATCCGGCGTGCAAATGACGAAGGGGCCGCGCCCGGTGGGCGCGGCCCCTTTGTGTGTCCGTGCATCAGCTCCGTGCGTCAGCGGGCGCGCTGGCTTCCCCGCTCCGGCCGGCCGATGACGATGCCCTCGCCGGGCTGCCGCGGCCGATGCGTGGCGCCCGCCGGCCTCCGCGTGGTGCGGAACCCGCCGATGGAGATGGACACGCACGCGATGACGGCGAGCGCGGCGGTGAGCAGCGCCTTGAGGCTCGCGGCATCGAAGCCGGACTTGGCCTCGGCGCGCACGAGCTTGCGCATCTGCAGCGCATCCAGCCCGAAGCTCACGGTGAGCAGCACGATGCAGCCCCCGAGCACGACGCAGATCACGGCCACGGTCCGGAGCACCGCCCGGTGGCCCAGCAGCCAGGCCGTTCCGGCGGCGATGAGCAGGGCGACCAGGGTGGTGGGCAGCATCGTGTAGAAGATGCCGGTGAACGCGAAGCGCCATCCGACGAGGCCCGGCCGGAGCGGCCAGGTGGCGGCCGCGGTCTCGATCAGGGGCTGGGCGAGCAGCACCAGGGCCAGCAGATAGAGCCCGTACATCCAGGGCCGGGCGCGGTGACGCAGGGTGTCCGTGGGCATGGCAGCTCGCGCGAGACGGTAGAGGTGGAAAGTTGCGACTCCGGGCATGGTGCACAAGCCGGACCACCCGGGGGCAAAAAGAATGGGGCGCCACGAGGACGCCCCATGTCTGGTCGGTCGGTCGGACGTGCGCTTACTGCTGAGCCTTCTTCCGGCGACGGAACACGCCCGCGCCACCCATGCCGGCGAGGCCCGTGGCGAGGAGCGTCATCGAGACCGGCTCCGGCACCGTCGTCACGCCGCGAAGGGCGTAGATCACGTCGTTGTAGTCTTCGTCGCCGCCGCCGAGGATGTCCTCGAACCCGAGGATGTACTCGTAGCCGGCCGCCTGCGCGTCGAGCGCGAACTGCAGGCTCTCACCGTCGAGCGGCTGCTCGGCGATGTAGGTGGCGATCGTCCAGACCTTGATGTGGTCCATGCCATCGGCGTTCCGGGTCGGATCGCCGCTGTAGAAGAAGTCGTCCGCGCTGCCGCAGGCGTCCATCGCACCGCCGCCCGACCGATCCACGCAGATGCCGAAGATGGCCTCATCGCCGACGGCAAGAGAGCCGTCGTTGATGTCGACTTCCGTGCCGGGAGCCGCATCGTGGTTGTTGAACAGGAACTGCGCCGTCGTCAGGTCGCCGACGGTAAGGTAGAAGTACAGGTCGTCACTGTACGCGGCATCGCTGCCGATGAACGTGGCGAACATGTCGCCCGTCTTGTACAGGGTACCGCCAATCACGGGATCGGCCTTGGCCGTTCCGGTGACCAGTCCCAGCGCCGAGGCCACCAGGGCGCCGTGGCCGAGCAGTTTACCCAGCTTCATGTGAACACTCCGAATATGAGTTATTGACCGACAACCAGACCAGAACCACTGCCCTCTGACTCCTCAAGCACTGCTGCACCCCGCACGGCCCGGAGGCCGGTGATGCCGAACCAGATCGCCGCCGGAAGCGCACAGAGCACGACGACGATCGTCTTCCAGGTGGCGACGCGGAACGAGCGGCTAGCCTCGGCCCCCAGGTTGGCCGTCACCTTCCCGGAATCCAGCAGGAACGTGACCCCCCCGACGGCCACGAACAGCGCGACGAGGAGGAACAGCACCGACACCATCAGCAGGACGCCGCGATGGCCTGCGAGAAACGCGACCGCAGCGGCAATGGCCAATCCGAGAAGCGGAGTAACCAACGCATTGAAGGCGAGCCCCATGGCCCCGAAGCGCCAATCCTGACTGCCCAGCTGAAACGGCAGGATCTTGGGGAGCACATCCGCCAGCGACGTCACGACGAGGAGGGCTGCCACGGGATACCCCGCGAGCACCAGGGGACGCGCTGTCGTCATGTTGGCCTGAATGTGGGTACTCCTTTCCGTTGGCACCGGAGACTTCCGCAAGCTCCATGCTCACGAATCACCGCGCGAGCTGAATCTGTAACATCATGACCTGCAACGCGTTACACAATCACTCGGCAAGTGCCCCGCCGAGGCCGGCGCTCCGGATCCCCGCACTGATGCCCGGGCACCACAACAGCAAACCGGCTCCGTCCCTGCCCGACCCAGGAGCGGCCTTCAAGCGTACCTGCCGGACCCCCTCCCCGCCAGAGCAGGAGCCCGGCGCGGGTCACCGAAGAATACGCGGCGAACCGCTATCTTGGACGGGTCTGCGGCAGCATTCGCAGGGCACGGCGTTTGCGGCCCCGGCGGGCCGCAACCCGGCCCCGGCCGGCAACCTGATGGGAGGGTGATGGCGACAGCGACCAGGCAGGTGGAGGCGGCAGCGGTTGCCGGCGGCGGGAGACGGCCGGCGCAGTCGCGCCTTCGCGTGCTGTTCTGCACCGACAATCTCGGGGTCGGGGGGACCGAGCTCAACGCCGTTCGGACTGCCGAGCGGCTGGTCGGGCTCGGCGTGGACCTCCAGGTGGCGCTGCTCGGGAGCGATGGGCCGCTGCGGGCGCGGTATGCCGCCCTCGACGTCCCGGTGCACCCCTTTCCCATCGACAGCCTCTATGGCGCGTCGGCCGTGCGGCAGGGCCGGGCCTTCGCGGCGTTCTGCCGGGCCGGCGGCGTGGACGTCCTGCATTGCCATGACGCCTATTCCAACGTCTTCGGGAGCATCTGGGGCCGCGCCGCGCGGGTGCCCGGCATCATCGTGAGCCGGCGCTGGTGGGCGTCGCACAACAACGCGAAGCTGCGGCTCGCCAACCGGCTCGCCTACCGACTCGCCAGCCGGGTGCTCGCCAACAGCGCGAGCGTCGGTGCCTCGCTGGTGCGCGACGAAGGCGTGGCCCAGCGCCGCGTGGTGGTGGTGCCCAACTTCGTCGAGGCCGAGGCATTCGAACCGCCCGCCGCCGGCGAGCGCGCGGCGCTCCGCGCGGCCCTCGGGCTGCCGGCCTCGGGCCGCGTGGTGGGCGTGGTGGCCCGGCTCGATCCGGTGAAGGACCACGCCACGCTCATCCACGCCTTCGCGCTCCTCGGGACGCGGCTTCCCGACCTGCACCTCGCCATCGTCGGCGACGGCCCCTGCCGCGGGGCGCTCGAGGCGCTCGCCGCCGAGCTCGGGCTCACCGGCAGGATCCACTTCGCCGGCATGCGTCCCCACCGGCCCAATCCGCACCATCTCTTCGACGTCTCGGCGCTCACATCACTGAGCGAGGGCTTTCCCAACTCCGTGGTCGAAGCCATGGCGGCGGGGCGCCCCGTGGTGGCGACCGACGTCGGCGGCATGCGCGATGTCCTGCTCGACGGCGTCACCGGATGCCTGGTGCCCGCCGGCGACCCGGCGGCGCTGGCGGACGCGCTGGCGCGCGTGCTCGAGGACCCGGCGGGGGCCGAGGCGATGGGCCGCGCCGGGCGCGAACGCGCGGAGGCGCTGTTCTCGGCGGAACCGGTGATTGCCGGGCTCCTGTCGCTCTACGGGGAGCTGGCGCGCCGGTGACGCGGCCGCCGGAGGAGTGGCGCTCGCGCCGGATCCCGGAAGTCATGACGCTGCCCGCGGCGGCGGGCGAGGGGGTGCCGGAGCCGGTCACGGTCCCGACCGCGCCGCCACCGACGCCGTTCGACCTGCGGGAGCGCATCCGGGCCATCGGCCAGGCGATCATCGCCCTGGGCTCGCAGGTGGGCGCGGTGCAGTGGTCGCTCACCTTCATCGGCGTCCTCGGCTACATCTTCGCGAGCACCACCTTCCGCCTCCCCATCGGCGCGCCATCGGTGGCGGTGGCGCTGGTCGGCATCGCGCTGCTGCCGGGCCGATTCCGCTTCCCGTCGAGCGCCGGCTTCTTCCTGGCGTTCCTGCTCTGGGCCCTCTTCGGCGCGGTCATGTCGAAGTGGTCGAGCGTCTCGCTGGAGACGGCCTGGGAGCTGAGCAAGGTCTTCCTCATCTTCATCGCCATGGTCAACGCCCTCCGCACCCGGAGCCAGGCGTGGTTCTTCATGGTGTTCTTCCTCTTCTGCTTCGGCACCCACCCGGCGCGCGGCACGATCATCAACTACTTCACCGGCAACACGCTCTTCGGCCGCGCCGGCTGGTACATGGGCACCTTCGACAACTTCAACGACCTGGCCGCCCTCACCCTGCTGCAGCTCTCGATGGCCGTGGCGCTGCTCATGACGGAGAAGTGGGGGCTGGTGCGGCTGGGCGCGCTCGCGGGGGTGCTGATCTTCCCGTTCATGATCCTGGTGACCCAGTCGCGCGGCGTCTTCCTCGCGCTGGGGCTCTTCACGCTGCTGAGCGTGCTGGGGATGAAGCGGAAGCTGCGCGGGATCCTGGTGCTCGCGGGGCTCGGCGGCGTGCTGGTCCTCATGTCCCCGGACGGCGTCTGGGAGCGGCTCAAGGGCCTCCGCAACATCACCAATACCGAGGACCTGCGCACGGTGGACCGGGAAGGGTCCGCCGAGCAGCGCTACATGCTGCTCCAGGCCGGCATCCAGATCGCGGCGGCCAATCCGGTGCTCGGCGTCGGTCTGGGCACCATCGCGTATGCCAACGGGGACGTCTCCGACGTGCTGGCGGACCGGGACGCGCACAACACCTACGTGACGCTCGCCGCGGAGAACGGCATTCCGGGGCTGGTGCTCTTCCTGTTCCTGGTCGGCGGGACCATCATGCGGAGCCGGCGGGTCCGCCGGCGGGTGCGCGACACCCTGCCCAACGGCGCGGAGCAGCTCCGCTACCTCGAGCTGGGCCTGATCTGCTTCTGCGCCGCCGGCGTGTTCGGCTCCTACGGCAGGCTGTCCTTCCTCTACGTGCACCTGGCGCTCATCTGGGCGCTGGCGGCCGCCTGCGAAGACGAGGACAACCGGGCCCGGCTCCTGGCCATGGCCCCACTGGGAGTGCGCTGAGCGATGTGCGGAATCGCGGGATACGCCGGATGGGCGCGGGGCGCGGACGCCAGCACCGCCGACCTGGTGACGATGTGCGGCGCCATCCAGCACCGCGGCCCCGACGACGAGGGCCACTTCGTGGCGCCGGGCGTGGCGCTCGGCATGCGCCGGCTCAGCATCATCGACGTGGCCGGCGGGCACCAGCCGATCGGCAACGAGGACGGCTCCATCCAGCTCGTCTACAACGGCGAGATCTACAACCACCACGAGCTGCGGCGCGAGCTGGAGGCGGCGGGCCACCGCTTTGCCACCCATTCGGACACCGAGGTCATCGTCCACGGCTACGAGGCCTGGGGCGACGGCGTCTGCGAGAAGCTGCGCGGGATGTTCGCCCTGGCGCTCTGGGACGCTCCCCGCGCGCGCCTGCTGCTCGCGCGCGACCGCCTCGGCATCAAGCCGCTGCACTACTGGGAGCACGCCGGGGGCGTGGCGTTCGCGTCGGAGCTGCGGTCGTTCCTCGCGCTCCGGGAATTTCCCGCCGAGCTGGACGACGACGCGGTCGCCTGGTACCTCGCGCTCGGCTACATCCCGGAGCCGCATGCAATCTTCCGCGGCGTGCGCAAGCTCCCGCCGGGGTGGCGGCTCTCCTGGACCGCCAGGGCGGGCATCCGGGCCGAGCAGTACTGGACGCCGGTGCGGCCGGAGCTGACGGGCATCACGGAGGGCGAGGCGGTGACCGAGCTGCGCCGCCTCCTCCGCGACGCGGTGCGCTCGCACCTCGAGAGCGAGGTCCCCCTCGGGGCGTTCCTGTCCGGCGGCCTCGATTCCTCCGCCGTCGTGGCGATCATGGCGCAGGAGATGGACCGGAAGGTCCAGACCTTCTCGATCGGCTTCGAGGATGCGGGGTTCAACGAGGCGCCGCACGCCGCCGCCGTGGCGAAGGCGCTGGGAACCGACCACACCGAGCTGGTGGTCCGGCCCGACGCCGATGCGATGGTGGAGCAGGTCGTCTCGTTCTTCGACGAGCCGTTCGCCGACTCCTCCGCCCTGCCGACCTACCTGGTCGCGGAGCTGGCGCGCCGCAGCGTCACGGTGGCGCTGTCCGGCGACGGCGGCGACGAGCTGTTCGGCGGCTACACCCGCTACGCCGACCTGCTCGAGCGGAGCGAGGTTCCGGGCCCGCTGCGCGGCCTCTTCACGGCGGCCGGCCGGACCCTCCCGCAGGGCGCCTACGGCCGCAACCGGCTCCTCGACCTGGGCCGCTCGCGCCGCGGGCGCTACGCGACCACGGTGGCGCAGGCGCTCGCGGTGGCGGACGGCGGCGTGGCGCGGCCCGAGATCGCGGCGCGCCTGGCCGGGCTCGACGGGCTGCTCGCCCCCTGGTTCGCGGGCGCATCGGACCGCGACATCGTCACCCAGCTCACGCTGGTAGACATGCGGAGCTACCTCCCGGGCGACATCCTGACCAAGGTGGACCGCACCAGCATGGCCGTGTCGCTGGAGGCGCGCGTGCCGCTGCTCGACCATCCGCTGGTCGAGTTCGCGGTGGCGCTGCCCGGGTCGCTCAAGCGGCGGGACGGCACCGGCAAATGGATCTTCCGCCAGGCGATCACCGGCCTGGTGCCCGACATCGTGCTCACCAAGCCGAAGCAGGGATTCGCGGTGCCACTGGTGAACTGGTTCCGCAACGAGCTGCGGCACCGGCTGGCGCACCTGGAGCGCGCCGACTCCCCGGTCTATGCGTACGCGGACCGCGGCGCCGTGGCGCGTCTCGTGAAGGAACACCTCGGGCTGCGGCGCGACCACAGCCACGCGCTCTGGCGCCTGCTGGTGCTCGACCTCTGGATCGCAGCGCTCCGCCGCGGGGAGCTGCGGCACACCACCCGCAAGGTCGCGTAGCCCGTGTACCAGTCGCTGCTCGTCGAGGAGCCGCCACCGGCTCCCGCGGCGCGACGCGCCGCCGAAGCGCTCTTCGAGCGCTCCGGCGCCCTCGCCGCCATCCGCCGCCGGCGCCGCGACCGACTGCGGATCCTCATGTATCACCGGTTCGACTGGGTGGCCGGCGCGGCCGATGCGCTCGCCGCGCAGTGCGCGCACCTGCGCCGCTGCTATTCCCCCATTCCGCTCGAAACAGCGGCGCAGCACCTGGAGGAGGGCCGGCCGTTCCCGGCCAATGCCGTGACGGTCACGGTGGACGACGGCCACGCCGACTTCGAGCGGATCGCGCTGCCGGTCTTCCGGGCGCACGGCATTCCCGTGACACTCTACCTCGCCACCGACTTCGTGGACGGGGCCGGGTGGCTCTGGTTCGACCGGATCGAGCACGCGCTCCGCGCCACCACTCGCCGCGCATTCGTGGATCCGCTCTCCGGCGAGGAGCTACGCCTCGGGACGCGCGCGGAGCGCAGCGGTGCGTTCGTGGCGGTGGTGGAGCGCGCCAAGCTGGTGAGCTACACGGAACTGCGCCGGCTGCCGGAGGAGGTGGCACGGGCGCTCGAGGTCGAGCTCCCGGCGGCGCCTCCGGCCGAGTATGCGCCGGTGACCTGGGACTCGGTGCGGCGGATGCAGGGAGAGGGGGTGGAGATCGGCGCGCACACTCGATCGCACCCGATCCTGTCGCGGCTGGCGGACCGATCGGCACTGGAAGAAGAGATCGTCGGCTCGGCGCGGCGGATCGAGGAAATGACCGGCCGCCGGCCGCGCCACTTCTGTTATCCGAACGGCCGCGCCGAGGACGTTACGGCCGAGACGGTGGCCGTGGTGCGCTCGGGAGGCTTCCGCACCGCGGTGACCACTGAGCCAGGCCTCGCCGATCCGGCGTCGGACCCGTTCCGGCTCAAGCGCATCGGGGCCGGGCCTGAAACGCCGCCCGGCTACTTCCGCCGCGTGGTGGCCGGCTTCCGGATCAACTGACCGGCGCCACCCGTCCGGCAAGC
>CAMLLJ010000031.1 GCA_946480845.1 uncultured Gemmatimonadota bacterium | reverse complement strand
GGGTGGAGTCGAGCATCGCCTGCTCGTACACGGCCTGGGCCTTCTGCACGGCCAGGGACACCTCGGACACCTTGGTGGCGACGCTGGCCCGGTCCAGCTCGGCCACGAGGTCGCCGGCTTTGACGGTCGTCCCCTCGGGCACGATCGAGGCGATCTTCATCTGGTAGATCTGGGCGGCCTGGGCGCCTGCGGGGGCGGTGATCTGCACGAACTTCTGGGCCATCAGCTCACCCGAGGTGGTGACGGTGACGCGGAACTCCCCGCGCTCGACCGTCCCGATCATCTCGGCCTCGGCGCCCTCCACGTCCCCGTTGAGGAGCCAGGCGCTGATGGCCAGGATCACGACGGCGCCTGCGCCGATCAGTGGCCACCGATTGCGGGGGATCGTCATGGCGACTCCTTATGGGGAACTGTGGCACGGCCGGCGGTGTTCAGGTAGCGTCCGTCCCTACGCGATCCGGGCCCTGAGGTGTCAAATTCGCATGGGGACAGACCGTAAGATGCCCCGGAGTGGCAAACCGTTGCCAGCGAGCCGGGCGGTCGCCGGACGGCGTCCCGGAACGCGGCACCTGGAAGGGATGAGCATGGAGAAGGGACTGGCGGGGCGGGCGGTCACCTATGCGGGGCGGGCGCTCAAGCGCCGCTGCCCCAACTGCGGCGGGGGTGGCCTCTGGACCGGTTGGCTCCGGATGCGCCCGGTATGTCCCACCTGCGGGCTTCACCTGGAGCGGGAGGAGCAGGGCTACATCGTCGGCGCCTACATGTTCAACATCATCGCGGCCGAGCTGGTGTTCGGGGCGATCTTCGTCGCCGTGCTCCTGTTGACGTGGCCCAGCCCGCCGTGGACCGTGCTCCAGGTCGGGGGCGGGATCCTGATGGTGGCCATGCCGCTGCTCTTCTACCCGTTCTCGAAGACCCTCTTCCTGGCCTTCGACCTGCTGTTCCGGCCGCGCGGGTTCGAGGCGGTCGAGCGGTCCGCTCCCGCAGAGGCCCCCCGCGGTGCCTAGCCGGGGGTCTCCTCGTCGTGGTAGTCGGAGCCGTACCCCGCGAAGTAGTAGTCCCCGCCGTACCGCTTGACCTCCGAGTCGGGGTCGTTGAGCACCGCGGCCACCACCCGGGCCCCGACGGTGGTGAGCTGCTGCTGGGCCATCCGCACCACCTCCTGCTCCACCTTCCCCGCCCGCACCACCATGAGCACGCCCTCGGTCTTGGTGGCCAGGATCGACGCATCCGCGGCCGCCAGGAGCGGCGGTGAGTCGCAGATCAGCAGGTCGAACTCGCCCACGAGATACTCGAGCGTCGCCGCCATGTCCTGGCCGCCGAGCAGCTCGGCCGGGTTCGGCGGAGGCGCACCGGCGGGCAGGATCGACAGGTTGCGCACCTTGGTGGCGCGGATGGCCGCCGCCGGCTTGACGGTGCCCGCGAGCAGTGTGGTGAGTCCGGGCGTCCGCTGCACATGGAAGAGGTGATGCAGCCGCGCGCGGCGGAGGTCGCAGTCCACGAGCAGCACGCGGACGCCCTGCTGGGCGAAGACGACCGCCAGGTTGGCGGCCACGGTGGTCTTTCCCTCGCCGGCCAGGGCGCTGGTGACCATGATCGACTTGAGGCCGGACGCATCCTGGGAGAAGAGGAGCGTCGTCCGCAGCGCGCGGTAGGCCTCGGAGGCGCCGCTCGACGAATCCGCCATGGTGACCAGCGCGCGGTCGCCGTTGACGAAGCGGGTGCCATCGGGCGCCTTGCTGGCCAGCGCGCGCGGGATGACGATCGAGCCGGGGGCGTCCAGCGTGGCCGTCAGCTCGTCCTGGCGGCGGATGGACGGCGTCAGGTACTCGGTGATGAGGGCGATGACGCAGCCGGCGACGGCGCCGAGCACGACGCCGAACAGGACAATGGCCACCGGCGAGCGGCCCAGGCGGCGGGCCGGGCTCGCGTTGTCGATCACCTCGACCTGGCCGAGGTTCACCGCCTCGGCGAGACGGGCGCGCTGGTATTCGGCCCGGAGCTGCTCGGCGAGCCGGCGCGCCGTTTCGACGTCCTCGGTCAGCTCGGTTTCGCGCTCCTCGCTGCCGGACAGCTCGCGGAACGATGCCAGCTCGCGGTTGCGCGTGCCATCGAGCGCCGCGATCCGGGCATCGAGCACCGACACCAGGCTGCGGACGGACGCCGCGAGCCGGGTTCGCGAGGACGCGATCAGGTCGTCGAGTCGCTGGACATCGGGATTGGAGGTGGAGCTGCTCCAGGCGCCCGTGGTGAGCGAATCCCGCTGGGTCTCGTACCGCGCGAGCTGGGACGCCACCTGGCTCACGACCGGGTTGGACGTGAGTCCGGGCGACGACAGCAGCGCCGTGATCCCCTCCCCGCCTTCGGCGGGATTGGCCAGCCGGGACAGCAGCGTGTTGTAGAGGCGGCGCTCGCCGTCCAGCTCGGCCCGGCGCACCTGCAGGGCACTCACTCCGGCCTGCTCCGAGGCGAAGCGGTCACGCGAGCTGTAGGCGCGCGTACTGACCCGGAATCCGGAGAGCGCCTTCCGGGTCTTCCCGAGGTCCTCCTCGATCTGCGACAGCTGCTTCTCCAGAAACTCCCGCCGGGCGCGCGAGACCTGCTGCGCCATCTCGGCATCGATCCGCTGGAAGATCTCCACCAGCCGACCGGCCACCAGCCGCGCCAGTGCCGGATCGGCGGAGGTGAAGTGGACGTCGATGATGTCCGTGTTCGGCCTGGCCAGGACCTCGAGCCCGCCGCGGAACCCGCTGGCGCCGGCCTCGGCGGACACCACCTCGAGGGCGGAGCTGAATTTCCTGGGCTTCTCGGCGACCGTGAAAGCGATGCCGGAGCTCACGAACCGCTCGCCGTAGGGCACGGCCGCCTGCGGCGGCGCCCCTGCGAGCCGCACACCCGAATCCCAGAACTCCAGGAACAGCGTGTCCCGGGTGCCCGGGCCCTCGATCTGGAGGTCCCGGAAGGTCGTCACCGGCACGTCATCGGTCCTGACCCGCAGGATCGGCAGGCTCTCGACCACGGTCGCGGCGACGCTGCGGCTGGTGAGCACCTGGATCAGCGAACGGATCGGATCGACCAGGCCGCCCGATGCCTGGGCGCCCGGCTCCGCGGCAATGCCGCCGCTCACCGCCCCCCGCGCGTCACGGACGCGAATGACGGCGGTCGAGCGATACTGCGCGGCGGAACGATAGACCATCGCGGCGGCGATGCCCGCCGCGGCGATGGTGATCAGGACGATCAGCCGCAGCCGCCGGCGGAGGATCCCGACGACGCGCCGGGGGTCCACCGGCACGATGAGGTCGGGATACGCGGCATCCGGCTGGGCATTCGGTTCACGCATCATGGCACCTGCTATCGGGAAATGCTGACGATCGACGCCACCGCGGCGACGACGCTCGCGAGCGGGGCGATCACGTCGCCGATATTGCCGCCGCGCCGGCCGACGTAGATCTCGTCGCCCGACAGGACGGGAATGGCGGCGGCATTGGTTTCAAGGTCGGTCAGGTCGATCCGCTGCTCGCGGCCCTCGCGGACCAGGCGCACCTTGCGGAGGTTGCCCCGCTCTCCCGCCCCGCCCGCCTGCGCGATCGCCTGGCCGATGGTCGTCCCGACCGGGAGGACCTGCAGGTTCGGCGTCCGCACCTCGCCGCCGACCGCCACCCGGAGCATCGGCTCCACGACCACCTGCGGATTCTGCTCGTAGGTGGTGAGGAACTCGCGCATCCGGGTCGAGAGCGCCGGCATCGACATGCCGTTGACGTTGATGGCCTGGTACAGCGGATGCGCGATGGAACCGTCCGCGAGCACCCGGAAGTCGCCGCTCAGCTCGGGCTTGCGCCAGACCGTGACGCGGACGACGTCGCCGGGCTTCAGCGTGAATGCGGCCGCGGCCTGCTGCGCCGCCGCCGTCCCCGCCCCGGTCAGCAGCGCGAAGCACAGCGCCAGCATGGTCATCGAGCGTCGCACATCGGGCCTCGGCATTCGGATGAAGGGGACGGGCCCGCGGCTCACGCGGTCACCCGGCGGTCGCGGGCGGGCTCGCGCTGCAGATCCCGCTCGCGGGGCGCGTCGGCCGGGTTCACGTACTCGGGGACGAAATGGCGCAGCGCCGCCAGGACCCGGGCCTGGTCGCCCAGCGCGACGGCGGTCATCAGGGAGTCCAGCGATTCCTTGATGGCGCGCCCGTCCGAGACCGGCAGGTGCACGACCTTCACGTTGGCGACGGTCGTGGGGATCGTCTCTTCGGTGGAGCCCATGAGCTCCTCCTTCAGTTTCTCGCCGGGCCGGAGCCCGGTGAAGGCGATCTCGACGTCCCGGTACGGCTCCCGTCCCGAGAGGCGGATGAGCTTCTCGGCCAGCTCGACGATCCGGACCGGCTCACCCATCTCCAGCATGGTGACGCAATCGGCCGCCTCGGGGACCACGGCGGCGGCCAGCACCAGCTGCACCGCCTCGGGGATGGTCATGAAGTAGCGTTCCACGTCCCGGTGCGTGACCGTGAGCGGGCCGCCGGCGCGCAGCTGCCGCTCGAACAGCGGGATCACGCTGCCGTTCGACCCGAGCACGTTGCCGAAGCGCACGGCGCGGAAGTCGGTGCGCCCGCCGCGGAGCGAGGGCAGCTCGAGCACCAGCCGTTCGGCGACGCGCTTGGTGGCGCCCATGATGCTCGACGGGTTCACCGCCTTGTCGGTGGAGATCAGCACGAACTTGCGCGCCCCCGCCGCCGCGGCGTTCTCCGCCACCAGCAGCGTGCCCAGGACGTTGTTGCGCACCGCCTCGACGATGTTCGACTCCATGAGCGGCACGTGCTTGTAGGCCGCCGCGTGGAACACGATGTCGGGCCGCTCCGCGCGGAAGACGCGCGTCATGCTGCTCTCGTCGCCTACATCGCACACGGCAGCCGACAGCTCGAGGCCAGGATAGCCATCAGCCAGCTCGAGATGCGTGAAGTAGAGCGGGCTCTCGGCCTGGTCGACCAGGACCAGCCGCCGGGGCCCGAACCGGGCGATCTGCCGCGCCAGCTCCGACCCGATGGACCCGCCCGCGCCGGTCACCAGCACCACCGACCCACCCACCTCGCCGGAGATGCGGGTCAGGTCGAGCGTCACGGCCGTACGGCCCAGCAGGTCCTCGATGCGCACCTCGCGGAGCTGGTCCGCCAGCCCGGTTCCCTGGAGCAGCTCCTCGAGCGAGGGCATCGTCTTGAACTGGATCCCGGTGGCCACGCAGGCCTTCACCACCTGGTGCATCAGGTCGGCGTCGGGCGAGTCGAGGGCGATGACCAGGAACTCCGCGTGGTGCTCGGCGATCTGCTCCGCCAGGTCGGCCAGCGTCCCGCGCACGCGGATGCCGTGCATGACCACGTCCTGGTCTGCGCGATCCACCGCGATCAGGCCGACCACCCGGATGGCCCGGCGGCCGTCGCGCCGCGCTTCCCGCAACAGGCGCTCCGCCGTGTTCCCCGTCCCGATGACCAGCGTGGCCCGGCCCGGCACCTGGATCAGCTCGGCCTGGGTCTCCTTGAAATAGCGGGCCAGGAAGCGGACGCCGCCGGACAGCAGGATCGTGGCGGCCCACTCGAGCATCAGGACCGACCGCGGGACCCCGCGCCACTGCCCGTCCATGAAGAGGATCGCGGCGATGGCGATCATGCCCGCCGTCGCGGCCTTGACCAGGTTGGCGAGGTCGCCGAGGCCCACGTGGCGCCAGTATCCTGAATACAGCCCGAATGCCGCGTGCGCCAGCAGCCGCACCGCCAGGACCACCGGCAGCGTGGTCCAGAACAGGAACAGGTCGCTGGGCGGGATCTGGAAGTCGAACCGCAGCTCGAACGCGAGCCGCCAGCCGAGCACGAAGAGCACGACGTGCGCGGCCACGATGAGCACCTTCCGGTGGGCCAGGATCCGGTCGATCAGCACCGGCCGCGCCTCCGGCCAGAGCCGGCGCAGCGTGTGCATCACCACCATCAGGTCGCTCCACACGCCCGCTTCCTCGGCGTACGCGAGCTGGATGCGGACCTTCTCGGGCAGGATGTGCGTGGCGTAGTAGCGCTCGGGGTCCGCAGCCTCCGCGAGCAGCCGCGACTCGTCCCAGTACCGGAGCGAGGCAGGGTCGGTGATGCCTGGCGTCTGGTCCAGCACCCGGCGCTGGTCCGGCGTGTACAGGTCGACGAAGCGCTCGACCTCGGGCCGCGGCCCCACCAGCGTCATGTCGCCGGTCAGCACGTTGATGAGCTGGGGCAGCTCGTCCACCTTGAAGCGGCGGATCCAGTAGCCCACCCGCGTGATGCGCGGATCGGCGCCCACCGTGAGCGGGCCATCCTCCTCGGCGCGCACCCGCATGCTGCGGAACTTGAACATCGAGAAGAGCCGCCCGCCCCGGCCGACCCGGCGCTGGCGGTAGAAGACCGGACCCCGGTCGTCCAGCCTGATCAGCACGGCGACGACCAGGAACAGCGGGGCGAGGAGGACGAGCCCCACCGCCGAACTGCCGATATCGAGGAGCCGCTTCACGGTCATTGCGTCACCGGCGGAATCGTTCGAGGACGTCGAGCACCGCGTCCGTCACGTCACCGGCGTCTTCGTCGGTGAGGCCGGGGTGGAGCGGCAGGCTGACCGTCCGCAGATAGCTGGCATAGGCCACGGGGAACTGCCCGGGGACGTACCCGTAGCGCTCCCGGTACCACGGATGCAGGTGCACCGGGATGAAATGCACCGAGGTGCCGATGTTCCGCGCCGTGAGCTCGCGGATCACCTGGTCGCGATCGATACGCAGGCGGTCGAGGCGCAGGCGAACCACATAGAGGTGCCAGGCATGCTCGACGTGGCTCCGCTCCACCGGCAGCTCCAGCGCGTCCTCGCCCCGGAAGGCGTCGTGGTAGAGGCCGACCACCTCGCGCCGGCGCCGCTGCATCGCGTCCAGGCGGCGGAGCTGGGCCAGGCCCATCGCGGCCTGGATGTCGGTCATGTTGTACTTGAAGCCGGGCGCGACGATCTCGTAGAACCAGTTGCCGCCCTTGGCGTACCGCTTCCAGCCGTCCCGGTCCATGCCGTGCAGGCTCAGGACCCGCGCGCGCTCCAGGAACTCCGCGCTCCCGGTGAGCATGCCCCCTTCGCCCGTCGTCAGGTTCTTCGTCGCGTAGAAGCTGAACGACACGGGGTTGGCGCCCGAGCCGATCGGCCGGCCGCGGTAGGCGGCGGGCAGTGCATGTGCCGCATCCTCGATGATGGCCAGCCCATGCTGACGCGCCAGCTCCGCGAGCGGATCCAGCTCGGCCGGGTGCCCGGCGAAGTGGACCGGAAGCAGGGCGCGGGTGCGCGGGGTGATGGCCCGCTCCACGGCTGCTGGATCGAGGTTCAGTGTGTCGTGTTCGACGTCCACCAGGACCGGCCGCGCGCCGACATGCTCGATCACGTTGACCGAGGCCGCAAAGGTCATCGGGGTGGTGATCACTTCGTCGCCGGGCCCGATGCCCAGCGTGGCCAGCGCGGTGTGCAGGCCGGCCGTGCAGGAGTTGAGGCCAAGCGCGCCTGGCGCCCCCACCCGCGCGGCGAACGCCGCCTCGAACTGGCCCGCCTTGGGGCCGGTGGTGATCCACCCGGACCGCAGCGCATCGACCACTTCCGCGATTTCGTCCTCGCCGACCGCCGGAGGTGAGAACGGCAGGTAGCTCGCACGCATCGACGGGGCGCCAGCCGGCAGACCTCCGGTCAGCGTCCCGATGTCGCTACCGTCGAGCGTTCGAGGGTCGGAATCCATATCCAGCCTGGTTGATCCGGCATGAAATGGTGCGGGTCCGGCGGTACAAACGACGGATACGATGAGACCAAGGCAGTGACGCGTCAACGCAACACGTGGGCGACATCGCCACACGTAGTGTCGAAGGCACGACACGGCCCTGTGCTTCCCTGCCGAGACGGGTGCGGCTCCGCCTTCATACGCGACATCGGACTGGCTGGTGGATCAAGGAAAAACGTGGGCCCCAGGACCACGTTTGCGTACGACGCGCTGACCGGCAAACCTACCGTACGATTTCTGAGGTGGCTAGTAACCGGACAGCGCAATCATTATGCCGCCCATTCAACGGGAAATCGGCACCGCGCCGAGGTTTGTCGAGGGCCGGTGGCGGCCGACGGCGAGGCGCGCAGCACCCCACAGGAAGCCGATGCCGTAGCCGAAATGGAGGACGGGGAATGCGAGGAAGGAACTGGCCGCCGTGCGCCATCCCATGCCCTTCGCCGCGTGCGCGGCGGCGACCGCCGCGGCGATCAGGTAGAGCGACACGGCGACCGCCAGCAGCGGTCGCAGCGCGGTCCAGGCGATCGAGCCGGCCACGAGCGTCAGCAGCCCGAGGACCAGGGCTGCCGGCGCGAGCTGCCGGGCCGTCATGACCGCGCCGACTTTCCGGATGACCAGTGGCTTGTAGTAGCCGTACTGGTAGTACATGCGCGCGAGCTGACGGAACGAGGCGCGCGCATGGTAGTACGAGACGACGTCGGGGACGAGAAGAATTGTTCCACCGGCGCGAATGAGCCGGAGATTGAACTCGTCATCCTGGTTGCGGACCAGCTCCTCGTCGAACAGGCCGATGCGGTCGAAGACATCCCGCCGGTAGCACCCGAAGGGCACCGTATCCACCCGCACCGGCTCCCCCACGCCAAGTCGATACTTCGCGTTGCCGATGCCGAAGGGGTGCGAGAGCGCGCGGGCGATCCCCTGCGCGACAGGCGTCGCTGCGCCCGGCCGGGTGACCCACGCCCCACCGACGTTGTCCGCGCCGGTGCGCTCGAGCCAGCCCACCAGCCGCGGGATGTACTCGGGCGGGTACTCGTTGTGCGCATCGAGGCGCACGATGACGTCGCCGGCGGCTTCCCGGATGGCGCGGTTGAGCGCGGTCGGGACGATGCGCGCGGGGTTCTCCAGCAGGCGCACCCGGGGCTCGCTCCGGGCGATTTCGCGGACCAGGTCCGCCGTCCCGTCGGTGCTGGCGCCGTCGACGACCAGCACCTCCATGTCGGCCGGGGGCAGGTCCGACGCAAGGACCGAGGCGAGACTCTGCCGGATGTGCGCGCGCTCGTTCCGGCACGGCATGATGACCGTTACCCTCGGGCGTCCCGCAGGCATCGCCATTACGCTCTCCCGATCCCGCGGCGGCTTGACTCATCGAGCGAGCAGATCACCGCCCGGAACTTCCCGTTGGGTCCGCGGGGGATCCGGGGAACGGTCTCGACCGTCACCTCGACATTCCCCATGCGGTCGCGGACGGCGTCGGCAATGGCCCGGGCGTCGGCCGGGGAATACCCCTCGGCGGGCACCACGCGCACGTCGATGCGATCGAGCGACTGCTGGACGATCTGCGCCTCGCGCACGCGGAGCCGCGCCTTGAACACCGGGTCGAGCCTGCCCACCCGGCGCCCATCCGCGGTGAGGAGCACATCATCGCTGCGGCCTTCCAGCGCACTGATCGCCGGAAGCAGCCGGCCGCAGGCGCATGGCGCGTCCTCCGGGATCGCGCCGCGATCGCCCACCGCATAGCGGATGAGCGGCATGTCCGCATTGAGCAGGCCGGTGCAGAGGAAATCGCCGGTGCTGCCAGGCGGCACCGCCCCGGACTCGCCCACCACCTCGAGCCACCCGGCCTCGGGCCACCGGTGCAGCGTTCCGGCCTCGCATTCGCCAGCCGCGGCCACCATCTCCGACATCCCGTAGGTCTCGCGGACGGGGCAACCGAAGGCCTCCTGGATGGTCGCACGCTGGGACGGCAGCAGCGGTTCGGCGCTCGTGAGCGCCACGCGGAGCTGCGGCACGGAGGCGCCGCTCTCCAGCGCACCCCGGGCGAGGGCCTCGAGGGACGAGGCATAGCCGAGCAGGTAGGTGATGCGGTACCGCCTGAGCGCTTCGAGGTAGTGCGGCAGGAATCGCGGCGCCAGGTGGTAGGACGACATGTAGAGCTGGCGCAGTCCGGCGTTCCACACCCAGAAGGGCGGACGCGCGGCGGCCGCGGGCGTCACCAGCTGGCCGCCGAGCAGTGCCCAGCGGTCCTCGCGGGAGACGCCGTGCCAGCGCCGCCAGCGTGCCTCGAACAGGGCGTACCAGGCGCGCAGCGTCGCGCGGCTGGACCAGAGGTCGAGCGGCTTCCCCGTGGTCCCGCTGGTGTGCTCGTGGAACATGCGGCGCGGATCGCAGTCGTCCGCGAGGTACGCCCGCGGATTGGCCCGAAGCGCTTCCTTGGTGAGTATCGGCCAGTGCTCGAGCTGGTCCCACGCTGCCCGGTCACCGGCACGCCGGCGGGAGGCCCAGTGCTCCCGATAGGCAGGGACGCGCGTGGCGGCCCGCTCGAGCAGGGAGGCCAGCCGGGCTTCGTTCCATGCCCGCCACCGGTCGGCGGACCATTGGTCCCGCTCCAGTGCGTCGGCGACGAGCTGGTCCGTCTCCGGGCCGTACCGCCAATGGCGGAGGTACATGCCCCGCGCCGAGGCGACCGCGGAACGCGCCCGCGGCGGCAGCCGGTGGTAGGCGGCAACCAGCATCGAGCTCACGATGCGGCCGTGGCGAGCCGCCGGCGTGGGACGGCCCGCAGCGTTGCCTGGTGCCAGAGCGCGATCATGGAAAGCTGGCGGACCAGCGCGGCCCCTTCGTCCCGGCCCGCCAGGAAGCCGGACACGAGCCGCTCCACCGCCGCACGCTCGAAGGGTCCGGAGCGGATCGGCTCGGCGTCGGGGAGCGAGCGCACCAGGTCGGAGAGCGCCGGCACCTCCCGGAAGTGACGGGACCACGGCACGCCGAACCCCCATTTCCGCCCGCGCAGCACGGCCCCGGGGAGCCGGTCGCCCAGGGCGCGCCGGA
The DNA here is from genome assembly GCA_946480845.1 of uncultured Gemmatimonadota bacterium. Next base: position 5,114 of record CAMLLJ010000031.1, on the reverse strand, counting down.
GCAGCGGCTTGCTGTCGCGCCCCGCGATGAGGTCGGACGACGGGAGCGCCGCGAGCCGCTCGACGAGGCGATAGTCGAGGAACGGCACGCGGCACTCGATCGACGCCCCCATCGTCATCCGGTCGTTGCGGTCGAGCAGCGAGGTGAGGAAGGTGTGCTGGTCGAGGTACATGGCGCGGCGGAAGGCGTCGCCGGGATGGAGGGCCTTCGCCTCGGCGAGCACGGCGCGCCGCTGGGGAAACTCGCCGGACGGGCGCAGGCCGAGGCTCACGAGGTCGGTGGGCAGCACGTCGCACGCGTTCAGCAGGATCCACTCCTCCTCCCCGCCGGTCCCCAGCAGGCGGGCGAGCTTGCGGGCCCGCCCGCGAAGCCGGCGGGCCAGCGGCGCGGCGAACGGCCGCATGGCGCGGAGGAACCCGGCGCGCGCGAGCGGACGGTAGCGCACGTAGCCGCCAAGCGTTTCGTCGGCTCCCTCCCCCGAGAGCAGCACCGTGACGGTGCGCTTCGCATGTGCCGCGATCGCGAGGATGTGCAGCTCGTTGCCGTGCGCCAGCGGCTCGTCGTTGAGCCAGGCCGCGTGCTGGAGCCGCTCGAGCAGGCCGGACGGCTCGACCTCGAGCTCGTGCGCCGCGAGGCTCCATCGCCGCGCGACCTCAGCCGCGAGTGGGCCTTCGTCGTAGTCCGCCTCCGCAAAGCGCACCGTGAAGCTGGCGACACCGGGAGCGCTCTGCGCCGCGAGCGAGGACGCCACCGTCCCCGAATCCAGCCCGCCGCTCAGCAGGACCCCGAGCGGGACGTCGCTGATGCGGCGCAGGCCCACCGAGTCGTCAAAGGCCTCGCGGTACCAGGCAGCCGGATCGGCCAGCCGATCATCGCGAAGCGCCGCCGCGCGTTCGCCCAGGTGCCACCAGCGCCCGGTGCGCCAGGCACCGTCGCGCCAGCGGAGCACGTGGCCCGGCAGCAGGCGCCGCACGCCCGCGAACGGTGTGCGCTCGCCGGCCGTGAACCGGAAGCAGAGCAGCTCCTCCCAGGTGCCGGCGTCGAACTCGGCCCGGACGCCGGCCGCGAACAGGGCTTTCGCTTCCGAGGCGAAGCAGAGCGCGCCGTCGGGGCCTTCCGCGTAATAGAGTGGCTTGACGCCCAGCCGGTCGCGCGCGAGGAGGAGCGAGCGCTCCCGGCTGTCCCAGATCGCGAACGCGAACATCCCGTTCAGACGGTCCAGCATCGCGACGCCTTCGCGCGCGTAGAGCTCGAGGAGCACTTCGGTATCGGTGGTGGACCGGAAGCGCACCCCGGATGCCAGCAGCGACGACCGCAGCTCGGGATAATTGTAGACCTCGCCGTTGTACACGATGGTGTACCGCCCATCGGCGGACTGCATCGGCATGTGGCCGTTGTGCGAGAGGTCAACGATCGAGAGCCGGCGCGAGGCGAGCGCGATGCCCGGCGCCGTGAACGTGCCGGCGTCGTCGGGGCCGCGGTGGGTCATCGCATCGCGCATGGCCACCAGCTCCGGCTCAGGCATCACGAAGGCCGGATCAGGGTGGGCGACGCCGCAGAGTCCGCACATGGGTCAGGTCCGCGCGGCGCCCGCGACGGACGCGCCCGCCAGCAGCTCATCCCAGACCGGCGCCGCCTCAGTCCACGCGCACTGCTCCGCCAGCCGGCGGCCGGCGACGGACAGGCGCTCGGCGAGCGCCGGCTCGGCGAGCAGGCGCCGCACGGCTGTGACCATGCCGGCCTCGTCACCGGCGGGAACCAGGAGGCCGGTGTCCTCGTGACGGATCAGGCGCGGCACGCCGCCGACGGCGGTGGCCACCACCGGAAGTCCCATCGCGCCGGCTTCGATCACCGCCACGGGCGTATTGTCGATGTCATTGGTATTGAGGAAGATATCCGCGCCGTCGCCCTCGCGGCGCTTGCCGGCGGGATCGAGGAAGCCGGGAAAGCGCACGGCCTCCGCGACGCCGAGGCGGGCGGCCTCCATGCGCACCGCTTCGCCCATTCCCTTTTCCTGTCCGGCCATGACCAGCGACGCCTCGGGGTGCGTCCGCCGCAGTGCCGCCAGCACACGCACCGCCATCAGCGGATTGTAGAGTGGATGAAAGCTCCGCATCCACAGGAGCCGCGGCGCGGGCGCCGAGCGTACGCGGTACGGATACTGGTCGAGGTCGATGACATTGGGAACGACCCGGGCGGTGAACCCGAGAGCGCCCACCGCGTCCCGCAGGTAGTCCGACGGAACCAGCAGCTGATCCGCGCGGGCGAGCACCCGGCGCGCCCAGCGGGCATGGCGCGCGAAGAAGTCGGGCATCGCCCCACCCCGCAGGTGCATCACGATGCGCTTGCCCAGGCGGCGCGCGATCCGGGACGCCGCATCCTCCACCACGAAGCTCGGCCCGCCGTAGGTCTGCAGCAGCACCACGTCGTACGCACGGCGCTCCCGGACCAGGGTCGCGGCGATGTCGGCGAACCGGACGTAGCGGCTGGGCGAACTGGAGGCAGACGTGACGGCGTAACCCTCTCGGCTGAGGGCACGGGCGAGGATCTCGCCCTGGGTCGTGACATGACCGGGATTGGCGCCGATCAGCGGCCCGATGATGCACACGCGTGCCTTCCGGGGGCCGCCGCCCGCTGCACGATGGTTTGCCAAAAACGAGTCCGGAGCGTGAAGAGAGGAGGTGAAGCAGCTTGCATCACGGGGCATCATTCGTGCCAGCGTGACCGATTCAAGCACAGGTAATGTGGTACTTGAACGGCCGCGCTCAAGTGGCTCTTGCGATGGTAGTTACCGAAAGGTGGCGGCCTCAACTGAAGCGCTGATCCCCGAGCATTCGCGGGTGCGCGCCACGGCGCAGGCAACGCAGCCACGCAGGGCGTTGCACCGGTTCAACGCCGGAATGCTTATTGCGCCACCGGCAGGTACCGCGAGTTGACAGCAGCCGGAACGGCAACGATCCTGACTGTTGCTCAAACGCGACCGAAGTTCCGGGGCCATGATCGGACCCCAGGGTACGCGACAACGGCAAACCCGCCGAAAGACGGGGACGCAAAGCTACGAGGCTACCGCGCGAGAGCGCCACGCCAGTCGAGCCGCCGAACGGATCTGACTGGGAGATTCGGCATGCGTCGTCACCGACTGCACGCCTGGGTTGCCTTCGCCCTCTGCGGCCTGGCCTCGGCCGGCTGCTCTGAAGGCACGCTCCTCGATTCCGCCGACAATCACGGTGCCTCGCTGATCGTCTCGCCGGCCGAGCCGCAGACGATCGTGGGCGGCCGGCTCAAGCTCACCGCCATCGCCGTCGATCAGCAGGGCGCCCCGACCGGGCCCATCGCGGTGCGCTGGGAGAGCCGCGACACCTCGGTCGCGACCATCTCGCCCAACGGCGAGGTGGTCGGCCGGCGCCCCGGCCATACCATCCTGGTCGCCATCAGCGCGAGCGACCGGCGCGAAGTGGAGCTGGTCGTCGCGCCCGGCCTGCTCGGCTCGCTCGAGATCGTGCCGGGCACCGCCTCGGTTCCGGTGGGCGCGAACGTCCAGCTCATCGCCATCGCGCGCGACGCCAACGGCGCGGAGCTGGCGGGCAGTGTCGCAACCTGGACGTCGGCCGCACCCGAGGTCGCGGTCGTCTCCGAGTCCGGGGTCGTCACCGGCCTCTCCATCGGCACCGCGGAGCTGACGGCGGCAATCGCCGGCAGCAATGCGACCGCGACCGTGACGGTCACCGCGGCTGACGTCGCGTCCGTCGTGGTGACGCCCCCGGAGGCCGGTCTCTCCTCCGGCGAGACACTGCAGCTCGAGGCGGTCGTTTCCGACGCGGACGGCGCCCCGCTCTCCGGCCGACCGGTCGTCTGGACCAGCTCCCATCCCTCCATCGCCGCCGTCAGCGACCAGGGCCTCGTCACCGCAGGGGCCGCGGGCAGCGCGACCATCACCGCGTCGGTCGAAGGCCGCACCGCGACCGCCGCGATCAGCGTCTCGGCCGCTCCCCTTCCCGTCGCCCAGGTGACGGTGACGCCGTCGGCGCTCAGCGTGGTGGCCGGCGGGTCGCAGCGGCTCACCGCGCGCGCGCTCTCGGCCGAGGGAACGCCGCTGGCCCGCCCGGTTACATGGAGCTCGAGCGCGAGCGAGATCGCAAGCGTCTCGAGCACCGGCACCGTGACCGGACGCCAGGCGGGCGGGGCGACGGTTACGGCCACCGTCGAGGGAAAGTCCGCTCAGGCGAGCGTGACCGTCACCGAAGCCGCGGCGCCCGTGGCCGACGTCGTCGTCTCGCCGACTTCGGCTTCCGTCGTGGTCGGCGCTACGCGCGCCTTCTCCGCGTCGGTCCGTGACGCGTCCGGCAACGTGCTGACGGGCCGGGCCACGACCTGGTCCTCCTCGAATGGAAGCGTCGCGACGGTAACCTCGACCGGCGTGGTGCGCGGCATCGCCGTGGGGACCGCGACCATCACGGCCACCAGCGAAGGCCATGGCGGCACCGCCCAGGTCACGGTCACGGCCGCCCCGGTGGCGAGCGTCACGGTGACGCCGGCCTCGGCCGGGCTCGAGGTCGGCGAGACGCAGGCACTGACCGCGATCATGCGTGATGCGACCGGCGGGCTCCTGTCCGGCCGATCGGTGGCGTGGACGTCGAGCAACCTCAACGTGGCGTCGGTCTCATCGAGCGGGCTGGTGCGCGCCATCGGGGTCGGCACGGCCACCATCACCGCGACGAGCGAGGGCAGGAGCGGCACGAGCGCGATCACCGTGACGCCCGTCCCGGTCGCCAGCGTGACGGTCACGCCGGCCACCGTCGAGCTGGCCGCCGGCGCGACGCGCGCGATGGCGGTGGTGCTGCGCGGGGCCGACGGGACAGCGCTCGAGGGCAGGTCCGTCACCTGGAGCAGCAGCCGGACCTCGGTGGCCACCGTGAGCTCGGCGGGCCTGGTCTCGGCCGTGTCGGCCGGCACCGCAAGCGTCACGGCAACCAGCGAAGGCCGGAGCGGTACCGCCGCCATCACCGTGACTGCTCCGTCCGATGGCGGCGGCGGCGGCGAATCCCACGCGGGCTACTATGTGGCGCCGACGGGGTCGAGCGGCGGGGACGGGAGTGTGGGGCGGCCCTGGGACC
>CAMLLJ010000030.1 GCA_946480845.1 uncultured Gemmatimonadota bacterium | reverse complement strand
TACGAGCGCGCCGCCAAGCTCGACCCGTCGCTCGGCGACGACCTCTTCTTCAAGCTCGGCAACATCGCCTTCAAGCGGCGCGACCACGCCCGCGCGCGCGAGGGCTGGACCCGGGCCACCGAGCTCAACCCCGGGCACCAGCTCGCGCGGGCCAACCTCGACATGCTGGAGGCCGCGTCGTGATGGCCGACGAGGCGGCGTTCCAGGAGCTGACCGGGCTCATCAGCCGGGAGGTGGGCGTCTCGCTGGATGCCTACAAGACGAAGTGCCTCCGCCGGCGGATCGCCGTGCGGATGCGGGCCTGCGGGGTGCACACCTTTCCCGACTATGGCGCCGTGCTCCGCCGGAGCCCGGAGGAATACGAGCGGCTCAAGGACGCGCTCACCATCAACGTGACCCGCTTCTACCGGAACCCGGAGACCTGGGACCTGCTGCGCGCGCGGTTCCTGCCCGAACTCTGGGAGGCGCGCGGCGGCCGGATCGCCGCCTGGAGCGCCGGGTGCTCGTCGGGGGAGGAGCCGTACACGATCGCGATGATCGTCGCCGCGCTCGCGGAACTGCGCGGCCGGGCGAGCTGGCTCGAGCGGCTGACGGTCGATGCCACCGATATCGATCGCGCCAGCCTCGCGCACGCCGAGGCGGGCCGCTACCGGCGCGAGGCGTTCCAGGAGACGCCGGCCGACTTCCTGGTGCGCTACGTCAAGGAGGCGCCGGACGGGCTGGTCGTGGTCCCCGCGATCCGGCGGCAGGTGCGGGTGCGGCGATTCGACCTCACGCGCGAGGAAGCGCCAAGGGCGGCCTACGACCTCGTGGTGTGCCGGAACGTGGTCATCTACTTCGACCGGCCCACGCAGGAGCGGCTGTTCTCGGCATTCGTCGAGGCGCTCCGCCCGGGCGGGCTGCTGGTGCTCGGCAAGGTGGAGACGCTGCTCGGGCCGGCGCGCGAGGCGCTCGAGCTCGCCGATGCGCGCGAGCGCATCTACCGGCGCGCCGCATGAGCGAGATCGTGGTGCGGGTCTCGGACCTGCGCGCCGCCGGCGCGGAGTCCACGCTGCTCACCATCGGGCTGGGCAGCTGCGTCGCGATCATCCTGCACGACCCGGTGGCACGGGTGGGCGGGATGGCGCACATCCTCCTGCCGTCGCCCGCGCTGACCCGGCGGAGCGACAGCCCGGGCAAGGTGCCGCAGACCGCGGTCCCCAGGCTGCTCGAGGAGATGTACGCGCTGGGCGCGGGCTCGCGCCGCATCACCGCTCGGCTGGCCGGCGGCGCCAGCATGTTCGCCTCGCTCTCGGCGCCCGGCACGATCCAGATGGGCGAGCGCAACGTGGTCGCATCGCGCCAGGTGCTGCACGCCCACACGCTGCCGATCGTGGGCGAGTCCATCGGCGGCGACTACGGCCGCACCGTGCGCCTGCACGTGGCCTCGGGGCGGGTCGAGGTCTCCTCGGTCGCGCATGGACAGAGCGAGCTCTGAGCGCCCCTCGGTCCTCGTGGCCGACGACAGCCCCTTCTTCCGCCGGCTCCTGGCCGACGCGGTGGAGGAATCGGGGGAGTTCCGCGTCGCGGGCGTGGCGCGGAACGGGCTGGATGCGCTGGAGAAAGTGCACGCGCTGCTGCCCGACCTGGTCCTGATGGACCTCGAGATGCCCAAGCTCGACGGGCTCGGTGCGATCGGCTACATCATGTCCGAGTCGCCGCGCCCGGTGGTGGTGGTGAGCGCCTATGCCGGCCCCGGCACGGCCGGCGCCATCCGCGCGCTGGAGCTGGGCGCCGTGGACCTGGTGGCGAAGGACGAGGACCGCGGTCCCGAGGCCAACCGCCGACTCGGTGCGCGCGTGGTGGCCGCACTCCGCGCGGCCTGCGAGGCCGACATCCACCGGCTGCCGGTGCTCGCGCGGCCGCGGCGCGGCGGCCCCAGGGACGACCTCTTCTCGCTCGCCGGCCGCGCGCGGAACTGCGTCGCGATCGCGGCCTCCACCGGCGGGCCGCGGGTGCTTGCCGAGATCGTGCCGCAGCTCGCGCCCGGGTCCCGGGCGGCCGTCTGCATCGTGCAGCACATGCCGCCCCGGTTCACCCGGAGCCTCGCCGAGCGGCTGGCGGCGCAGAGCAGGCTGGCCGTGGTCGAGGCGGAGGACGGCGCGCCGGTGCTCGAGGACACCGCCTACGTCGCGCCCGGCGATTATCACATGCGGGTGGAGGCGCGCGAGGGGGGGCTGGTCATCGCCCTCGACCGCGGGGCGTCCGTGTGGGGCGTGCGGCCCGCTGCCGATCCGCTCTTCCGCTCGGTCGCAGACGTCTTCGGCGCCCGCGCGATCGGCGTCGTGCTCACCGGGATCGGGCGCGACGGCGCCGCCGGCCTCCGCGCCATCCACGACGCGGGCGGCCTCGGCATCGCGCAGGACCGGGAGAGCTCGACGATCTACGGGATGCCCAACGCCGCTCGCGCGGCCGGGGGGGCCGACCAGGTGCTGCCGGTGGATCGGATTCCCGAGGTCGTCATGGGCGCGCTCGCCCGGCTGGAGCAGGAGTCGGCGCGTGGCTGAGGCGTACCTGCTGGTGACCGCCGGCGAACGCCTGGTGGGCCTTCCGGTCGCCCAGCTCGAGGGCGTCGCCGAGCCGGGAGCCGTGATGCCGGTGCCTACGGTGGAGCCGGCTCTCCGCGGGGTCGGGGCGGTGCGCGGCACCACGCTCCCGATCGTCAGCCTCCGCGCCCTGCTGGGCGAGCCCGGCGCCGACGGCGCGCCGGCCGAGGTCATGGTGATCGTGGCGGCCGGCGGGGTGCGGCTCGGGCTCGAGGTGGACGCCGCCGACATCGTCCTCCGCGGCGAGCCGATGCCCGCGCCTGGCGACGGCTCGATGCCGTGGGCCCGCGCCGTGATGCGGCATGACGGAGCACTGGTGCCCCTGCTGGACCTCGGCGCGCTGGGAGCGCGCATGACCGAAACGGGACGCGCATGACCGATACGGGTGACGACATCCAGGTGGTGACCTTCCGGGTGGGCCAGCAGGATTTCGCGTTCGACATCCTCCAGGTCGAACGGATCCTCCGCTACGAGAAGCCGGCCGGCGTGCCCCGGGCGCCGGACTATCTGGAGGGCGTGCTCCGTTTCGAGGGCGCGACCATCCCGGTCGTCGACCTGCGCAAGCGCCTCGAGGTGGACGCCACCGTGGGCGACGAGACCCGGCTCATGGTCCTCGCCTTCGAGAACGAGCGGATCGGCGTGCTGGTGGACGAGGTCCGCGAAGTGCTGCGGGTGGACGCGGGCACGATCGCTGCGCCGCCGCCGCTGGTGCGCGGGCTCGCGGCCGCGTACATCGCGGGCATCCTGACCAGCCGGGAGCGCCCGGTCGTGCTGCTCAACGCGCGGAAGCTGCTCAGCGCCTCCGAGCGGATCGCCCTCCAGGCGGCGGCGCGATGAGCGCGACGCTCCCGGGTGGCGACGAGGCGACGGCAGGGTTCCGGGCCCGGTTCCGCGAGATCGAGGCGCGGATCGGCACCGCGGGCTCCGCCGCCGAGCGCGAGGTCGTCAAGCGGGACATCATCGCCCTGTTCAAGAGTGTGGATGCCTCGCTCGGAGAGCTGGGGCGCATCAAGGAGGAGATCCGCGGCCTGGTGGACCGCTACAAGCAGGCCGCGGCGGCGGGCGAGGCTGCGCACCCCCCGGAGTTCACCGGCGCCCGGCCGGCCGTGCACCAGGACCACATCGGCGCATCGACCTTCATCGAGAAGGGCTGGAGCCTGATCTCCCTCGGCGACTACCCGGGGGCGATCCAGGCGCTGAGCCGGGCGCTCACCCTGTCGCCGGGCGCCGTGGAGGCGCAGTCGCTCCTCGGCTGGGCCCAGATGCTCAGCGAACAGTACGACGATGCCCTCGGCACCTTCTCGAAGGTGCTCATGAACGAGCCCGCCAACGCGCTCGCGCGCATCAACGTCGGCTACATCTGCCTGCGGAAGGGGATCTTCGGCGAGGCGATCGAGCACCTGTCCAAGGCGATCCGCCTGGACAACGACCGCAAGGCGACGCTGTACGCCCATTACTACCTGGGCCTCGTCTATTTCGAGCGGGAAATGTACGAGGACGCCCAGACCTTCTTCCGGAAGACGCTCCAGCTCGGGCCCAACCTGATCGAGGCCTGGTTCGAGCTGGGCCGCGCGCTCTGGTTCGGCGGCGACCGGGAGCGCGCGGTCGAGGCCTGGGCCGACGGCCACAAGGCGAACAAGTTCAACCCCTGGGCGAAGCGCTGCCGGGAGATGATGGATCTCGCCGCCGCCGGAGGAGAGATCCCGCGACGCCTGGTGTCCTGACCGTTCTGCTCGCGCTGGCCCTGCAGGCCGGGCCGCGTGCCACGCAGGTCGGCGAGGTGACGGCCGTCGCCTGGCCCGCGCAGCTCCCGCTCGCGCTGATGCTCGCCGAGCGCGCCGACGCGGCCGCCACCTGGCCGGGACTCGGACCGCGCGATCCCGGGCCCCTCCGCCTCATCGTCGCGGCGGACGAGGCGCAGATGCGGGAGCTGACCGGCGGCCGGGCACCGTCCTGGGGCGCCGGCATCGCGATCCCGGGTGCCCGCACCATCCTGATCCGCGCCGACGCGCGCGACCCCCTCACCACGCTCCGCCACGAGCTCGCCCACCTCGCCCTGCGCCGGGCCGTGCGGGTCCGCCTGCCGCGCTGGTTCGACGAGGGATACGCCTCATTCGCGGCCGGCGAGTGGGACCGCCTCGACGCGATCCAGCTCAACCTGACGGTCATGCGCGGTGGCGCGCCCGAGCTGGCCCAGCTGGACGCGGCGCTGCGCGGGCGGGCGCCCGACGCAGAGACCTCCTATGCCCTCGCCATGTCGGCGGTGCTGGAGCTGGCGCGGCGGAACCCGACCGGCACGCTCGGGCCGCTGCTCGCCCTGCTGGAATCGGGCGTCGAGTTCCCCCAGGCGCTCAGCCGGACCACCGGCCTCACCGAAGGCCAGTTCGCGGTGGAGTGGCAACGGGCGGTGCGCAGCCGGTACGGCCTGCTCACCTGGATCATGGCCGGAGGGTTCTGGGCCGTCATCGCGCTGGCGGTCCTCGGCGCGCGCTGGGCCCGCCGCCGGGTCGACCGGCCCCGCCGCGCCGCCCTGGACGAGGGCTGGGTCGTGCCGCCCGAGGACCCACCGTCCGAACTTGACCGAAGCGGAGAAAGCGTGTAGTGTCATCGCCTTATGACTGCTGCCCGGACTGCTGCACCCACCGAGCGGCCCTTTCTCGGCCGCCGGAATCTGATACTGCTCGCCGCCGCCGTCGCGTCGCTCGTGGCCGGCTACGCGATCCTCAGCGCGGGCCATCCGAGTGCCGCGGCCGTGCTGCTGGTGCTGGGATACTGCGTCCTCTTCCCGCTGGGTATCGCGCTCTGAGCAGGGGAGTCAACCTCGCCACAGGTGACCTGCGGCACGGCATGGTCCATGCATCCCCGGTTATTTCAGGGGTGCGCGTGGCGTGTTCGGGCGAATAGCTCAGCTGGTTCAGAGCGCCTGCCTTACACGCAGGATGTCGGGGGTTCGAATCCCTCTTCGCCCATGATTCGCATGCGGCAGCAGCGCACCGGGGTCCGGAAGGGCCAACACAGTCTTGGAGGAATTGGAATGTCTCTACGTCGGGTTCTGATCCTCTCGGTCTCCGCGGCAACCCTCGCCTCGACAGTCGAGGCACAGGGCATCCCGCGGAACGCGCGCGTGCGCCAGGGACCGAGCGCCGCCGCGACCCGGATCATGGTGGCCAATCCGTACGTCTTCGCCAAGTCCGATTCGGCGACCGCCGTGGCCGTCGGCCGCGCGATGCGGGAGCGGATGGCCCGGTCGGTGCGCTCGGAGTTCGTGGTGATCACCGATTCGCTGATGAACGCGGCGCTCGTCCAGTACGAGTACCCCCGTGATGCGATCCTCAACCGCGCCGATGCCCAGACGCTGGCTCGCCAGATCGCGGGCCGGGTGCTGGTGACCTCCCAGATGAGCAAGACGCCGGGCGGGCAGCTCTCGCTGCTCACCCGCCTCTCCGGCACCAACGACGACGCGGGCACCACGGTGCGCGTCGCCAACGCGGCGCCGCAGGCGCTGGGCGCCGCCGCCGTCGAGGCGCTGCAGCCCGCCCTCCGCTCGCTGGACGACGCGCGCGAGTGCATGGACCAGCGCGCCGCCAAGCCGGACCGCGCCCGCGAGGCCGCGCAGAAGGCGCTGAAGGAAATGCCCACCAACGGCCTGGCGCACTACTGCCTGGCGCAGCTCACGCCGGCGGGCCCGGGCCGCATCAAGGAGCTCGAGGCCACGGTGGCGGGCGACTCGCTCAGCATCAAGGCCCTCGGCGAGCTGGCCGCGGCCTACGAGGCCACGGGCGACACCGCGAAGACGGTGGCCGCGCTGCAGCAGATGCTGCGCGCCGCGCCCACCGACCAGGAGCTGCGGCAGCGGGCCTTCCGCTACTTCCTCCAGTCGGGCCGCACCCAGGCCGCCATCGAGGTGGCGGACGAGGGCCTGGCGCTCGACCCGTCCAACTGGGACCTCTACGACCTGAAGAGCAATGCCTGCCTCTTCGCCAGCAACTTCAAGTGCGCGGTCGAGGTGCTGGAGCAGGCGTACGCGATCGACTCGAGCCGGGCCGACACCCTCTTCTTCGCCAAGATCGCGGCGTCGGCGGAGCAGCGGCTGGCCGATACGCTGCCGCCGGCCACGGCCGCGGACACCGCCAACTTCGTGAAGTGGGCGCGCACCGGGGCGGATCGCTATCCGACCAGTGTCGGCACCATGCAGAACCTGGCGAAGGCGTACACCTTCACCGGACAGGTGGACAGCAGCGTGGCGGTGGCCCGGCGGCTGCTGGCCGTGGACAGCACGAACGTGACCCCGGCGCTCGCGGCCAGCCAGGCGCTGCTCAACGCCAAGCGCTATGAGGAAGCGATGCCGTTCGTGGACATCGCCATCGCGCGGGGCGATGAGCAGGGCAAGACCCAGATCGCCGGGCTCCTGACCAACGCGGCGGTGCCGATGCTCCAGGCCACGCCGCCGGACCTCGAGAACGCCTCGACCCTGCTGCGGAAGGCGATCGCCGCCGCGCCGACCGCGCAGTTCGCGCCGACGGCCAACTACCTGTTCGGCATCGCCAACCTGCAGCTGGTCGGCCAGCTCGATCCGCAGGCGGAGCGGGGCAAGTCGTGCGAGATCGCGCGCCGGATGGATTCGCTGCTGAAGGAGGCCCGGCCGGCCTTCGAGGCGGCCCGGGCGTCGAGGCCCGACGACGTCACCCGGTACATCGGATTCGTCACCGGCTACGAGCCGCGCGCGGCGTCGATGATCAAGGCCTACTGCCGCTGACCCGGCGGGGCTACCGCCACCGGGACCGGCTGTTTACATTGCGCGCTCTGTTGCTGGGGCTGTAGCTCAGCTTGGTTAGAGTGCCGCACTGTCACTGCGGAGGTCGCGGGTTCGAGCCCCGTCAGCCCCGCTCGCTTCGTCGAGCGCAACACCCCGTCCCCGCCGGACGGGGTGTTGCATTTCCAACCCCCTGAGCGCCCCGATGCCCGGTCCCCAACAGGACTTTCACGTGCCCGTGCTGCTGGAGCCGATCCTGGCCGCGGCGGCAGGCGCCACCCGCGTGGTCGATGCCACGCTGGGTGACGGGGGGCACGCCCAGGCGCTCCGGCGGGGCGGGGCGGCGGTGCTGGGCATCGACCGCGATCCGGGCGCCATCGCCCGGGCCCGCGCGCGCCTCGGCGATGACGGCATCGAGTACCTCGAAAGTCCGTACGCCGCGCCTGCGGCGCTCGCGGCCGCGGCCGGCTTCGGGCCGGACTTCATCCTGCTCGACCTGGGGGTCTCGTCCCGGCAGCTCGACGAGGAAGCGCGAGGGTTCACCTTCCGTCCCGGCGCGGCGCTGGACATGCGCATGAGCGCGGCCGGGCCGACGGCCGCCGACTTCCTCAACTCGGCGCCGGAGGCGGAGCTGGCGCGGGTATTCTTCGAGTACGGCGACGAGCGCAAGTCCCGGCGGCTGGCGCAGGAGATCGTGCGCCGCCGGGCGCGGGCGCCGTTCGCGGTGAGCGACGACCTGGTGAATGCCATCCGCGCCGTGCTCGGCCCGCGGTCGGGCCCCGGTGACTTCGCCCGGCTCTTCCAGGCCGTGCGCATCGCGGTCAATGACGAGCTCGGTGGGCTCGCCCTCGCGCTGCCGGCCTTTCGCGACGCGCTTGCGCCGGGCGGCGCACTGGCCGTGATCAGTTATCATTCAGGCGAGGACCGCCTCGTCAAGCACGCGTACCGCGAATGGGAGCGGGACTGCATCTGTCCCCCGCGCCAGCCGGTGTGCACCTGCGAGGCGCGGTCGTCGGGGCGGGCCGAGCCGCGCCGGGCGATCGCGCCGGACGGCGACGAGATCGCCGCCAATCCCCGGGCCCGCAGCGCCAGACTCCGGATCTTCCGCAAGGCCGATGCAGCTTAAGGGTCGTCACTGGATCGTGCTGTGGCTGCTCGTCTTCTTCGCGGTGGCGGCGATCGTCATCGAGCGGCAGACGCGCGCCTACGCGCTCGCCGACACGCTGGCGCGCACGCGCGAGCGCCGCACGGCGCTCGAGGCGCAGGCGGCCGCGCTCCGGCGCGCGATCGAAGAGGCGTCCAGCCGCACCGTGATCGGCCGCAAGGCCGCGGCGCTCGGCCTGCGCGACGCCAGTGGCACCGAGTATCAGCTCTTTCCTGTTCCGCCCGCACCCGGCCCGCGCTGATGGCGAAGTCCGCCCGCATCGGATTCCTGCAGTTCTGCCTGTTCGCAGGCGCGCTGGCCGTGCTGGTGCGCGCGGCGCAGCTGCAGCTCGTGGAGGGCGCGGAGCATGCGAGTGCGGCAGAGCGGACCCGCACGGTGCGCGCCCCGCTGCCGGCGCGGCGGGGGACGATCTACGACAGGAGCGGGCAGGCGCTCGCGATCTCGGAGGAGTCGTACCACGTGAGCCTGGCGCCCGAGCAGGTCAAGGACAAGCGCGCCACGGCCCGCCTGGTGGCGCGCGCCCTCGGAGAGAGTGCCGCGGCAGTCGAGCGTCGCCTCCGGGCCAGCCGCTCAGTCTACTTCCACGGCCCCTATTCGGCGCTCGACGTCCAGCCCATCCGGGGTCAGCCGGGCGTGCACCTCGAGCCGCTCTACCCGCGTACCCGCCCGCGCGGGAACCTCGCGCAGCACGCGATCGGCCTCGTGGATCCCGAGGCCGCGACGGGCATCTCGGGGATCGAGTCCGCCCTGGACTCGCTGCTCGCCGGCGTCCCCGGCGAGGCGGTCTGGGTGAAGGACAACCGGGAGCGCCGCTACGAATCGCCTTCCCGCCTGGTGCGCGAGCCGGTGAACGGCAACGATGTCGTCCTCACCATCGACGGCCGGCTCCAGGAGATCGCCGAAGCGGCGCTGGACAAGGCCATCGGCGAGATGGACGCGAAGGGCGGCAACGTAGTGTTCCTGGATCCGTGGACCGGCGAGCTGCTGGCCGTAGCCTCGCGGGCCGAGGGGGAGCGCTCGAGCGCCTCGGTCTTCACCGCGCCGTTCGAGCCGGGGTCGACCGCGAAGCTCTTCACGGCGGCCGCGCTCCTCTCGCGCGGGCTGGTGGACAGCACCGATACGGTGACCGGCGAGAACGGCGAGTGGGTCTTCGAAACCTCCCGCGGTCGGCGCCGGAAGATCACCGACACCCATGCGGCCAGGCGGCCGCTCACGCTGGCGCATGCGATCGAGACGTCGTCCAACATCGCGATGGCGAAGTTCTCCCAGCGGATGGCGCCGGAAGCCCTCTACGACGCGATGCGCGATTTCGGCTTCGGCTCCGCGACGGGCATTGGCCTGCCGGCCGAGTCGCGCGGTGAACTCTCGCCGCCGCACGGCTGGTGGCCTGGCTACAACCGGGAGAGCATCGCCTACGGCTACAACTTTTCGGTGACCGCGCTCCAGCTCGCCGCCGCGTATGGCGCGATCGCCAATGGCGGCATCCTGTATACGCCGTCGCTGGTTCGCGAGGTGATCGCCCCTGATGGCACGGTGCGCTACCGGCACCGGCCCGAGCCGGTGCGGCGGGTGCTCACGCGCGAGGTGTCGGCGACCCTGCGCCGCTACCTCCGCGGAGCGGTGGACTCCGCCGGCACCGGCGAGCGCGCCCAGCTGCAGAGCTATGCGCTGGCCGGCAAGACGGGCACCTCGCGCCGGATCGAGAACGGCCGCTACGTCAACGAATACATCTCGTCCTTCGCGGCCATCTGGCCCATCGACCGGCCGCAGCTCGTGGTGATCGTAGTGATCGAGGACCCGAGCGGCGCCTATTATGGCGGGGAGACGGCCGCGCCGCTCACCAGGACGATGCTCGAGCAGGCGCTCACCTCGCGCAACCGGGCGCTCGATTTCAACCAGCTCGCACTGCGGGGCGCGGCCGTAGCGCCCGCGCTTCCCGAAAGTCCGCCCGAGCCGGCGCAGCCCGAACCGGACGTTCCGGTCGTCGCCGTGCCCTGGCCCTCGGACGGCAAGCCGCCTGCCGCTCCGCCCGCCAGGGTGCCGGACGTGGCTGGCCTCTCGGTGCGCGCCGCCGCCTTCACGCTGCACCGGAGCGGCTTCCGCGTGATGCTCGACGGCAGCGGCACGGCGGTATCATCCCGCCCGGCCGCCGGGGCGTCGGCACCGCGCGGCAGCACCGTCACGGTCGTGACCGCGCCCGCCGGCCGCCAGTGAGGGCCGCCATGCCGACTCTCGCACAGGTCCTCGACGCCTTGCGGCGGGAGGACCTGCTCCTCGATGCCCCGCGGGCACTGCCGGAGATCACCGGCATCACCACGGACAGCCGCACCGTCGTGCCGGGCGATCTCTACGCCGCGGTGCGCGGGTCCGAGACGGACGGCCATCGCTTCGTCGCCGATGCCGCGCGGCGCGGCGCGGTCGCCGCCATGGTGGAGGTGCCGCAGGAGGCGGCGGTCGCGCAGGTGCTGGTGCGCGATGGGCGCCGGGCCGCGCTGGCGGCAGCGCGCGCGTGGCATGGAGACCCGTCCCGGCAGCTCGTGCTCGTCGGCGTGACCGGCACCAACGGCAAGACGACTACGACCGGCCTGCTGCGACACCTGCTCAACGGCGCCGGCACGGCCGGCAGCATCGGCACGCTCGGCGCGTATGACGGCGCCGGCGCCGCGGTGCCGTCCGCCGCGCTCACGACGCCGGGTCCCGTGGACCTGCAGGCGACGCTCGCGGCGCTCCGGGACCGGGGCACGACGCACGTGGTGATGGAGACATCGTCGCATTCGCTGGACCAGGGCCGGGTCGACGGGCTCACCTTCGCCGCGGGCGTCTTCACCAACCTCACGCGCGACCACCTCGACTATCACGGCACCATGGAGCACTACCTGGCCGCCAAGCTCCGGCTGAGCAGCTACCTGGCGCTCGACGGCATCGAGGTGGTGAACCTCGACGATCCGGCCTGGCGGGCGATGCCGGACCGGAATGGGCGGGTCACCTTCGGCCAGCACCCCGCGGCCGACGTGCGCGCCTCCGGGCTCGCCATGGACGCGGCGGGGAGCCGATTCCGGCTGGAGAGCCGCTGGGGCAGTGCCGACGTCGCCCTCCCGCTCCTCGGCGACTTCAACGTGGCCAACGCCCTCGCCGCCGCGGCCTGCGCGCTCGGCATGGGCCGGCCGATCGGTGAGGTGGCCCAGCGGCTGGCGGCGGCGCCCCAGGTGCCCGGACGGATGGAGCGCATCACCGCCCGGCCGCGCGTGGTGCTCCGCGACTACGCGCACACGCCCGATGCACTCGAGCGCGCGCTCGCGACGCTCCGGCCGCTCACGGCCGGGAAGCTCATCGTGGTCTTCGGATGCGGCGGTGACCGCGACCGCGGCAAGCGGCCGATCATGGGGCGGATCGCCGCGGAGCTGGCCGACCTCGCGGTTGTGACCTCGGACAATCCGCGGACGGAGGACCCGGACGCGATCATCCACGACATCGAGGAGGGCATGGGGTCGGTACCGCACCTGCGGGAATCGGACCGCCGCGAGGCGATCGCCGTCGCGCTCCAGGCCGCGGGGCCGGACGACACCGTCCTGCTCGCCGGGAAGGGGCACGAGACCTACCAGGTGATCGGCACCGAGAAGCTGCCCTTCGACGAGCGCGAGATCGTCCGTGCGCTGGTGGGCGTGTGATGCGCTGGAGCCGCGAGTTCGTCGGACACGCCCTGGCGCTCCCGGAGGCGGTTGCCGCCGAGGGCTTCACCGAGATCTCGACCGACACGCGCACGATGGCGCCCGGCGCACTGTTCGTGGCGCTGACCGGCGAGCGCTTCGACGGGCACGCGCACCTCGAGGCCGCGCGCGAGCGCGGCGCCGCCGCCGCCGTGGTGCGGCAGGGCACGCCGCCAGTCGCGGGACTCGCGCTCATCGAAGTCGAGGATCCGCTCCGGGCCTACGGGGCGCTCGCCCATGCGCGGAGGAAGGCCATGGCCGGACCGGTGGTGGCGGTGACCGGCACCAACGGCAAGACCAGCACCAAGGAGATGGTCGCCGCGGTGCTCCGGACCCGCTACCGCACGCACGCCACGCGCGCCAACCTGAACAACCTCGTGGGCGTCCCGCTCACGATCCTCGAGGCGCCGGAGGACACCGAGGCGCTGGTGATCGAGGCCGGCGCCAACCTCCCGGGCGAGATCGCGCGGTACCGCGAGATCATCGACCCGTCGATCGTGGTGATCACCAACGTGGCGGCCGGCCACCTCGAGGGGTTTGGCAGCGTCGAGGGCGTGCTCGCCGAGAAGCTTTCGCTGGCGCGCGACGTGCCGCTGGCCATCGTCGGCACCGATCCGCCGGCGCTGGCCGACGGCGCCCGACACCTTGCGCGGAAGGTGGTGACGGCGGGGCTGCAGGCGGCCGAGCGGAAGGCGCGCGACCTCGAGGTGGATGCGGCGGGGCGGGTCGCGTTCACCACTGCCGGCCAGCGCATCGCGCTGCCGTATCCGGGCCGGCACCTTGCCGCGAACGCCATGCTCGCCTGGTCGGTGGGTGAGGAGCTGGGGCTCGACCCCGCCGCGAGCGCCCGGGCGCTCGGCGAGGTGGTGCTGCCGGGCGGGCGCAGCGAACTGATCGAGGCGGCCGGCCTCACCATCCTCAACGACACCTACAACGCCAACCCGCACTCCTTCGCGTCGGCCATCGCGACGGCGCGCGCCATGCGGCACGACCGGCGGCTCGTATTCGTCGCCGGAACGATGCGCGAGCTCGGCACCGAGTCCGCGCGGCTGCACGCGGAGATCGCCGAGCAGCTCGTACTGCTCAAGCCGGACCTGCTGGCCGCGGTCGGCGAGTTCGTGCCGGCGCTCGAGTCGCGGCGGGCCGAGCTGAACGACCGGCTCATCACCGCACCCGACGCCCCGTCGCTCGGCCCGCTGCTCGCGGCGGCGCTGCGGGGCGGCGAGCTGGTCGTGCTCAAGGCATCCCGTGGCGTGG
The DNA here is from genome assembly GCA_946480845.1 of uncultured Gemmatimonadota bacterium. Next base: position 2,575 of record CAMLLJ010000030.1, on the reverse strand, counting down.
CGCTCGAACGTATACTTCCGTACCTGACCAGCCGGACCCCACCCGCCGAGGCCTGATGTTCTATTACCTGCTTGCCCCGCTCGGCAAGACATGGATCATCTTCAATCTCTTCAACTACATCAGCTTTCGGGCCGCGGGCGCCACGGTCACCGCGCTGCTGATCGCGTTCGTGGTCGGTCCCGGCATCATCCGCCGGCTGCGCGCGCACAAGGTGGGGCAGGTCATCCGTGCGGAGGGGCCCGCCAGCCACCAGAGCAAGCGCGGAACGCCCACGATGGGCGGGCTGATCATCCTGCTGGCCACGGTGCTGCCGACGCTGCTCTGGGCCCGGCTGGACAACCGCTTCGTGCTCGTGGCCGTGCTTTCCATCCTGTGGATGGGATGCATCGGGTTCATCGATGACTACCTGAAGATCGTGCAGGGCAAGTCGCGCGGGCTGGTGGCGAAGTGGAAGCTCGTCGGCCAGTGCGGGTTCGGGATCCTGCTCGGGCTGCTCCTGCTCTACAAGCCGGTGGTGCCCGAGGCGATCCTGCCGGCGACCGCCACGACGCTCCCGTTCTTCAAGTACCTGGTCGTCAACTTCGCGCCGCTGCTGTTCATCCTCTTCGTCACCATCGTGATCACCGGGAGCAGCAACGCCGTCAACCTGACCGACGGGCTCGACGGCCTCGCGACGGGGCTCGCGGCCGTGGCGTCGATCGCCTTCGCGGCCTTTGCCTGGATCTTCGGGCGCACCGACCTCACGTCGTTCCTCTACCTCTTCTACCTCCCCGGCGCCGGCGAGCTCACCATCTTCTGCGCCGCGCTGATGGGCGCCTGTCTCGGCTTCCTCTGGTTCAATGCGCACCCGGCCCAGGTCTTCATGGGCGACACCGGCAGCCTCGCCATCGGCGGCGCGCTGGGGACCGTCGCGATCCTGCTCAAGGCCGAGTTCCTGCTGCTCATCATCGGCGGCGTGTTCGCGGCCGAGGCCGTGTCGGTGATCATGCAGACCTCGGTGTACCGCTGGTACAAGCGGACCCGCGGGAAGGAGTACGCGGATGCGCACCGGGTCTTCCGGATGGCGCCGCTGCATCACCACTTCGAGAAGCTCGGCTGGGCCGAGACGACCGTCGTGACCCGGTTCTACATCCTGGGGATCCTCTGCGCGCTGGTGGCGTTCGCCACGCTGAAGGTGCGCTGATGCTTGCCGACTGGCGCCGGACGGGCAGCGAGGTGGCGATCGTCGGGCTAGGGAAGAGCGGCGTGGCGGCGGGGCTGCTGCTCCGGGAGCGCGGCGTCACGGTGTACGCCTCGGACAGCGGGTCGAGCCCGCAGCACGAGGAGTGGGAGACGCGCCTCCGCCTCGCGGGCGCCGAAGTGCAGCTCGGCGGGCACGACCTGGGGCGGATCGCGCGGGCGGCGGCCGTGATCGTGGCCCCAGGAGTGCCGCCCGACGTCCCGGCGCTCGAGGCCGCGCGCCGCGCCGGCGTCCCGATCCATGCGGAGGCGGACCTCGGCGTGAACCAGCTCTCGGGCACGCGGTACGTCGCGATCACCGGCACCAACGGCAAGACCACCACGACGTCGCTGATCGGGCACCTCATGACGGTGGCCGGCGCCCGGGCCGAGACCGCAGGCAACATCGGGCGCCCGGTCTGCGACGTGGCCCGGAGCGCCGATCCGCCCGACTGGCTCGCGCTCGAGCTGTCCAGCTTCCAGCTGCACGACATGCCGCACGTCGATCCCGCCGTGGGTGTGCTCACCAACCTGTCGTCCAACCACCTCGACCGGTACGCGACCCTCGCGGAGTACTACGGCGACAAGGCGCTCCTCTTCCGCAATGCCGGCGGTGACTCGATCTGGGTGAGCAACGCCGACGACGCCGACGTGCAGGCGATGGTCTCGGGCGTGCCGGGCCGGCACCTCCGCTTCTCGGTGCGGACCCGTGCCGACGGCTGGTTCGATCGCGCGGGCGGCCGCCTGATGCTCGGCGACGCGCCGGTGCTGGCCCGCGGCGAGCTTCCGCTGCTCGGCGACCACAACGTCGCCAACGCGCTGGCCGCGCTGCTGGCGGTCACCGCGGCGGGGCTGCCCGCCGGACGGCTGGCCGAAGGCCTCAGGAGCTTCCGCTCGATCGCGCACCGGGTCGAGCCGGTACGCGAGGTCGGGGGCGTGCTCTGGATCAACGACTCGAAGTCCACGAACATCACTTCGACCGAAGTCGCGATCGCGGCGCTCGACCGCCCCTTCGTGCTGCTCCTCGGCGGGCGGCACAAGGGCGAGCCGTACACGCGCCTGGCGCCGCTGCTCGGCGAGCGGTGCCGCGCGGTGGTCGCCTACGGGGAGGCGCGCGACATCGTGCTCAGGGACCTCGCCGGCGCCGTCCGGCTGGTGCCGGGAGGAACGTTCGAGGAGGTGCTCGCGCTCGCCCGGGCCGAGGCCCGGCCTGGCGATGCCGTGCTGCTGTCGCCCGCCTGCTCGAGCTACGACATGTTCCGGAACTACGAGGAGCGCGGCGAGACCTTCCGCGCCGCCGTGGAGGCGATGTAGTGCGGGCCGTCCGCCATCCGGGCGAGCTGCGCTGGGAGACGCG
>CAMLLJ010000029.1 GCA_946480845.1 uncultured Gemmatimonadota bacterium | reverse complement strand
GCCCGCCGCGATGCGCGGCCGCGGATGCGCAAAGGCCTCGCGGGCGCCCGGGGCAGGCTCGCGGCCGGCGCGCCAGGCGTCGAGTGCCGCGCGCGCGGCGCCGAGCGCGCCCGTGACCCAGAGGCCGTCCCCGGGCGACGCGCCCCGGCGCGACACCGGACGCGCCGCGCGCCCGACCACCGTCACCGTGATCATCCACTCGCCCGCTGCCGAGAGATCGCCGCCCAGCACCGCGGCGCCAGAATCCGCCGCGGCGCGGCCGACACCGCGCATGAGGGCGGTGGAATCGTCCGCCGGCGTTTCCCGCGGCAGCGCCACCGCCGCGAGCAGTCCCACGGGTGTCGCCCCCTGCGCCGCAAGGTCAGAAAGCGCCGCCGCCGCGGCGCGCCAGCCAATCTCCTCCGCGCTCATCCAGTCGCGCCGGAAATGGACGTTCTCGATGCTCGCGTCGGTGCTCATCACCAGGGTGCCCTCGGCGTCGGGCACGCTCGCACAGTCGTCGCCGAGGGCGCCGGCGCTCTCCCCGAGCGCTTCGGCGATGGCCCGGATGCGATCGAACTCGGGCCCGGCGCCGAGCGGGATGCGCGTCACGGCCGCACCGCGTCGCGGCGGAAGCGGACCAGGCCCGCCGACGTTGCCACCCAGAGATGGTCCGCATCCACGGCGACATCTCGCGGCTCGCCGGGGAGGTCGCCGATCATGAGCGGGCGCACGATCGGCAGGTCGAGGCGCGCGAACCCGGCGCCTCGCTCGCCCGCGACCCATACGCCTGCGCCGTCGGGCGCCAGCGCCCTGAGCCGGCCGACCTGCGTCGACAGCACCGGGCCGATCTCCCAGCGCCCCCGCGCGTCCCGCGAGATGAGCCGCTCGGGGGTGAGTGCCACGAGCGTCTCACCCAGCCAGGCGAGCCCCAGCACCGGTTCACGCGCCGCGACCGTGCCGAGGCCGGCCGGCCTGACCAGGTCCCCGTCGCGGCTCAGCGTGAAGAAGAGGCCCGTCGGCGTGCCGATCCAGGTGGTGTCGCCCGCGATGGCCACCGCGTACGCGGCTTCGCTGTAGGACGGCGCTATGCGGATCACGGCCGCGGAGTCGGTCATCCGCGCCGCGCCGCGCGCCGTGCCGACCGCGAGCCACCCGCGGCGTGCGGTGATGTCGTATGCCCGGCCGTCGGGGAGGCCGAGACGGTCGTCGATGATGTCCACGCGGCCGCTCGACGGCTCGATGCGCGCGACGCCGCCATCGGTCGCGGCCCAGAGCGAGGTGCCCAGCCCGATCATCTGCCGCACCACCGTGAACGGAAGCCCGGTGGCCGGCGGCCCGAGGACGGTGCGGAAGGCGCTCAGGTCGGACGCGACGAAACTGATCGCCGTGGGCCGCGTCCGCGTGCGCGCGCTGGCGACCCAGACGCCGCCCGGCGCTGCGAACACCGCGGTCAGCTCCTCGCCCGCGAGGCCGAAGGAGAGCCGGTCGGGGATTGCCGCGCCTTCGCGCAGGTAGAGGAGGCCGACGCCCAAGGTGCCGATGAACCAGCCGAGCCGGTCGAAGCTGCGCGCGGCCGCGGTGAGGCGCGCCTCGGTGAGCCGGCCGTCGAGCAGGAACTGCGAGCCGAGCGCCTGGAAACTGGGATTGGTGCGCAGCAGCTCGGCGGCCGAGCCGGGCCGGAGCGGCTGGGCCGGCGGATCGGTGTCCACTGCCGCGAAGCCGCCGCGCGGCACCTGCAGCCAGCCGGACGACGTCTGCAGCAACAGGCCGCCGAGCGGCGCCGCCAGGTCGAACGCCATGCCCTGAACGCGGCCGGGCACGTCGCCGCTGGTCCAGTTGTCGAGCTCGGGCTCGTAATGCGTCCAGCCCTCGGGACGCGCGAGCCAGAGCGAATTATCGAGCGGATCGACCAGCGCGCCGATCGCGTCCTCGAGCAGGCGCGGGTCGGGCGGGAGGAATGGGCCCTCCCATCGCTCGAAGTGCGGAAGCCAGACCAGCAACGCGGTGGGCGAGGTGACGAACACGCGGTCGGAGGCGGCCGCGACGGTGCGGATGTGGGTGAAGTCGCCGATGACCGTGCGGTCCTCGTGCGACCAGTCGCGGCTGGGCCGTTGCGCGCGGGCGGGCGATGCGATGGCCGGCACCGCGGACAACACCGCGAGTATCACGTTAAGCGACTTGGCACCAACCATTTATGGCTCTTATATAAAGTAACTTGTCAGATCTAGGCTGTCGCTGGCCGCGGCAGCTCCGCGAGCAGCGGTGGCCGCGGCGCCAGCGGGCTGCGCCGCCGGCGCTCCCACTGCGTCCACACATCCGGCAGCGCCGCCACCACGTCGAGCGGCCTGAGCGCCCGCGCGCTCACCCGGCGCGCGCCGGCATCGGCTGCGCGCCCGAGCGCATGGGCCGCGAGTGCCGCCGCGAGCTGGGGATCGTCGAGCTGGGCGAGAAGGGTCGCGAGGATCCCGCTGAGCACGTCGCCGCTCCCGCCGGTGCCGAGGCCGGGATTGCCGGACGCCACCGTGAGGGGAGCGCTCCCTTCCCGGCCGATCACGGTGGGCACGCCCTTGAGCAGGACGGTGGCACCGCTCCGCGCGGAGGCCTCCGCCGCTGCGGCCCATGGATCCAGCTCGCGCGCCGCCGCGAGATCGGGAAACAGCGCCCGGAACTCGCCCGGATGCGGCGTGAGCACGAGCGTCGTCCGCTGCGCCAGCGCGGCCAGTCGCGCCTCGGCGCCCTGGAAGGCGATGAGCGCGTCGGCATCGAGCACCGCGCGCCTGGCGCCGCCGACGACCCGCTCGACGAGCGCGATCCGCCCATCGGCCCGGCCGAGCCCCGGCCCGACCACGACCGTGTCGGCCCGGCCGATGAGCTCCGTGACCTCGCTGCCCGGAGGCGCCTCGAACGCCTGCGTCAGCGTCAGCAGCTCCGGCTCCGCGACCCGCAGCTCGGCCGCGGTCTGCTCCGGCGCCACCGCGTGAACATACCCGGCGCCTGCAGCGAGCGCCGCGCGCGCGGCGAGCCGGAGCGCGCCGGACATGCCCGGTGCGCCACCCACGATCACGATCCTGCCGCGCTCCCCCTTGTGCGCCGTAGCGGCGAGCCGCGGGCCGCGGCGCGCCGCCCAGGCGTCCGAGACCAGGCGCGTCCAGCCGCTCTGCGGGAGCGGATGGCCCACATCCACGACTGCCACATCGCCCACCTCGTCGCGAGCCAGGAGATGGCCGCGCCGGAAGCCGCCGAAGGTGATCGTGAGGTCGGCGCGCGCCGAGCCGTGCACGACGCCGCTCCCGAGGTCCACGCCGGTCGGACCGTCGAGCGCGATGACCGGTACGCGCAGCTCGGCAATCCGCTCGGTGAGCGCCTGGATGCCGGCCGCCGGTGCGCCCCGCGCGCCGGTGCCGAGCAGGGCGTCCACCGCGAGCCCGACCGACGGCCATGGTCCTTCCGGCGGGACGTCGCGCACCCCTTCGCGGTGCGCCCGCCCGGCGGCTGCTTCGCAGAGCGGTGCGCGGTCTCCCGCGACGGGCGCCACCCACACGGCGACCCCCGCGCGGTGCAGCGCCCGGGCGACCACCCATCCGTCGCCGCCGTTGTTCCCCCGGCCCGCCGCGACGAGCACGCCGCGCGCGAGCTCGACGGCGAACCGCTCGCACAGCAGCCCCGCCGCGGCCCGGCCCGCGCACTCCATGAGCGTGGCACGCGAGGTTCCCGCCCCCTCGGCGAGGGCGTCCCACTGCTCGGACTCGGCGGGCGAAAGGATCGGAACGGCGGGCATTCAGCGGGGCGCTGCGGTCACTTCTGGCTCTGGCCGATCGTCCGCCCGAAGGAGATCTCGCCGTTGTCGATGCGGATGTTGAACCCGCACTCCGGGTTGCTGCAGACCCAGGCCTTGTAGGTGATGGGCGCGCCGTCGCGGCCGTAGTCCGACAGGGGAATGAGCGATCCTACCGAACACTTGCGACAGGCGGGCCAGTCTCTGGTTTCCATGCGACCTCCCTCATGTACCCAGCCACCCGATCAGACTCCCGGAAGGTGCTGCCACTGGTACGAGGCGCTGAACGCCTCGTGAAAATCGTAGACCGCCGCGAAGTCGGCCTCGCGGTCCCCGGGCTGGGTGACGAGGAGCCCCACCTCGACCAGCGTGAAGACGATGCGGCCGAAGTCGTCGGTCCGGGTCAGCCCCCAGTGCCCGAGCACCGTCTCGGCCATCAGGCCGAACTGCCGCACCGCAAAGTCGCGGCAGGCCCACGCCAGCTCGGCACCGCTCACGTGGCGGCGCACCTCGAGCCGTGACTGAAGGTATTCGATGGCCGCGAGCACGAACAGATAGCCGCGCTCGTCGAAGTGCCCGCCGTTGGCGCGGATCCGGGCGAGGACGCCGTCGGCGAACTGCAGCTCGCTCATCGCCCCACCGCCTCGCGGGGCGCCCGCGCCGGGGCGTAGAGCGGGAACTCCTCCGCGAGCGCCTCGACGTCGCGGCGGATCCGGGCGAGCTCACCGTCATCGGCCCCGGAGAGCGCGCGGTCGATCAGCACCGCGATGCGCTCCATCTCGCCGGTCCCCATGCCGCGCGTGGTGAGCGCGGGCGTCCCCAGGCGGACGCCGCTGGTGACGAAGGGCGACTGCGGGTCGTCCGGGATCGTGTTCTTGTTCACCGTGATCCCGGCCCGGCCCAGCGTCTGCTCCGCGGCCTTGCCGGTGATGCCCTTGGGGCGGAGGTCCACCAGCATGAGGTGCGAGTCGGTGCCACCCGAGACGATGGCGAAGCCGCAGGCGACCAGCGCCTCCGCGAGCGCGCGCGCGTTCTCCACGGTCCGCGTAGCGTAGCGGCGGAAATCCGGCGTCAGCGCCTCGCCGAACGCCACCGCCTTGGCGGCGATGATGTGCTCGAGCGGGCCGCCCTGGGTGCCCGGGAACACCGACTTGTCCACCGCCTTCGCGAGCGCCGCATCGCAGAGGATGAGGCCGCCCCGCGGCCCGCGCAGCGTCTTGTGCGTGGTGCTGGTGACCACCTGCGCGTGCGGCACCGGTGAGGGGTAGACGCCGCCGGCAACCAGCCCGGCGAAGTGGGCCATGTCCACGAGCAGCGTGGCGCCCACCTCGTCCGCGATGGACCGGAACTCGGCGAAGTCGATGATCCGCGAATAGGCGCTCCCGCCGGCCACGATGAGCCGCGGCTGCTCGCGCCTCGCCTGCTCGCGCACGGCGCCGTAGTCGATCAGCCCGGTCGCCGGGTCCACGCCGTAGTGCACCGCGCGCCAGATGACGCCGCTGTGGTTGACCGAGGCACCGTGGGAGAGGTGCCCGCCGTGCGGCAGCGACATGCCGAGCAGGGTCTCGCCCGGCTTGAGCACGGCCATGAAGGCGGCGAAATTGGCCTGCGCGCCGGAGTGGGGCTGCACGTTGGCGTGCCCCGCCCCGAAGAGCTCGAGCGCCCGGTCGATGGCGAGCTGCTCCACCTCGTCCACCACCTCGCAGCCCCCGTAGTAGCGGCGGCCCGGATACCCCTCGGCGTACTTGTTGGTGAGCGGCGTGCCGGCCGCGTCGAGCACCGCGCGGCTGGCGAAGTTCTCGCTGGCAATCAGCTCGAGCCCGTCGCGCTGGCGCGCGAGCTCGCGGTCCACCAGCGCCGCGACGAGGGGATCGGCGGCCCGCAGCGTGGCGTCGTGCCGCAGCGTCATGCGCCCTCCGCGTCGATCGCGGCGACGCGCCGGGCGTGGCGGCCGCCCTCGAACGCTGTCTCCAGCCAGGCGCGCAGGATCGCCAGCGCGTCCGCCTCGGGCACCTGCCGCGAGGGGACCACGAGCACGTTGGCGTCGTTGTGCTCGCGGGCGAGCCGCGCCACGTCCGGGCTCCAGGCGACCGCCGCCCGCACGCCGCGATGCCGGTTTGCGGCGTAGGACATGCCGAGCCCCGTCCCGCACATCAGGATGCCGCGCGCGGCCTCGCCGCCCGCGATGCGCCGGGCGAGGTCGTGCGCGATCGGCGGGTAGTCGGCCGACTCCGTCGAGTGGGTCCCGAGGTCGAGCGGCTCGTAGCCCAGGCGCCGGAGCTCCTCGATGAACCGCTGCTTGAGCGGGAAGCCCGCGTGGTCGGCCCCGATGGGGATGGTCTCAGGCATTCGGCAATCCTGGGGTTAGCGGCTGCCCAGCCAGATGCGGTCGAGCCCGCTCACCGAGGCGATGCGCTGCTCGGCGAGCCGGTCGGCGGCGCGGTACGAGGGGATGCCGTCCCGCTTCGCGATCTCGAAGATGCGGGTGATCGTGTCGTAGATCTCGCCCGCCTTCTTCCGCGAGCGCTCCTCGGGCCAGCGGTGCAGCTCACCGTACACGTTGATCACCCCGCCACCGTTGATCACGTAGTCCGGCGCGTAGGTGAGGCCCTTGGACTCCAGGGCGTCGCCGTGCCGGGGCTCGGCGAGCTGGTTGTTGGCGCCGCCGGCGATCACCTCGACCTTGAGCCGCTTGAGGGTGTCGTCGTTGATCGTGGCGCCGAGGGCGCAGGGGGCGTAGATGTCGGCCTTCTGGTCGTAGATCACGTCCGGCGCCACCGCCTTCGCGCCGAACTCGTCCACCACGCGCTTCGCCTTCTCCGCGTCGATGTCGGTCACGATGATCTTCGCGCCCTCGGCGTGGAGATGGCGGCAGAGGTAGTAGGCCACCTTGCCCGCACCCTGCACCGCAATCGTCTTCGCGCTCAGGCTGTCGTTCCCCCAGCGCGCCTTCGCCGCGGCCTTCATGCCCATGTACACCCCGTACGCGGTGACCGGCGACGGATCGCCGGACAGCCCCATGAGGCCGGCCACGTGCGCCGTCTCCAGGCGCACGTGCTCCATGTCCGCCGGGCTGGTGCCGACGTCCTCGGCCGTGACGTAGCGCCCGCCGAGCGACTCGATGAAGCGGCCGTGCGCGCGGAACAGCGCCTCCCGGTCGGTGCGCTTGTTGTCGCCGATGATCACCGACTTGCCGCCGCCCAGGTTGAGCCCCGCCACCGCCGCCTTGTAGGTCATGCCGCGCGCCAGCCGCAGCGCGTCGGTCACCGCCTCATCGGTGCTCGCGTACTTCCAGAAGCGCGTGCCCCCGAGCGCCGGCCCCAGCGTCGTATCGTGGATGGCGATGATGCCCAGGTACCCGCAGGACGGGTCGTGGCAGAGGACGAGCTGCTCGTGCCCGAGCTCCTGGATGTCGGCGAAGGTGTCCATGAACCGTGGAGCTCCGGAGTTGAGGGAGGCGCGAAGGGTCACTTCGCCCCGTAGTCGAAGAAGCCCTTGCCGCTCTTCCGCCCCAGGTGGCCGGCGGCGACCATGCGGCGGAGCAGCGGACAGGGGCGGTACTTGTCGTCACCGAGGCCGCGGTGCAGCACCTCGAGGATCGCCAGGCAGACGTCGAGCCCGATGAAGTCGGCGAGGGTGAGCGGACCCATCGGATGTGCCATGCCGAGCTTCATCACCGTGTCGATGGCGTCCGGCTCCGCGACGCCTTCCATCACGCAGAAGATCGCCTCGTTGATCATCGGCATGAGCACCCGGTTGGCCACGAAGCCGGGGTAGTCGTTCACCTCGACCGGCGTCTTGCCGAGCGCCTTGGCCAGCTCCATCACGCGCCGGGTGGTCGCGTCGGTGGTGGCGTGGCCACGGATCACCTCGACGAGCTGCATCACCGGCACCGGGTTCATGAAGTGCATGCCGATCACCTGGCCCGGGCGGCTGGTGCGGGCCGCGATCTCGGTGATCGAGATGGAGCTGGTATTGGTGGCGAGGATGGCGTCGGGGCCGGCAGCGCGGTCGAGCGATTCGAAGATGGAATACTTGACCGCCGGATTCTCGCTCGCCGCCTCGATGACGATCTCGGCCCCGGCCGCGGCGTCGGGCGTGCCCGCCCCGGTGATACGGCCGAGCACCCCGTCCGCCGCCGCCGCGTCGAGCGCGCCCTTCTTCACCTGGCGGTCGAGGTTGGTGCGGATGGTGGCGCGCGCCTTCTCCAGCGCGGCGGCCTGCGTGTCGATCAGCGTCACGTCCCAGCCGTGCTGGGCAAAGACGTGCGCGATGCCGTTCCCCATCGTCCCCGCCCCGACCACCGCTGCCCGGCTCATGCGCGTCTCCCTTCCAGGCGGCGCGCCGTGAGCGCCGAGGCGAGCGCGATCGCAACGGTGGCGGTGAGCCCGCCCTCCGGTCCGAACGCCCCGCCAGTGAGCCACGACGGCCCGCCCGGTTCGTAATCGATCATCGGAATCTGGAACGGCAGCCCGCTCACCGGGGCATCGAGTGCCGCCAGCGTCCCGTTCCATCCCAGGTGCGCGCCGAACGCCGTCCAGATGCCGCCCGGCGCATAGAACGCGAGCCCCAGGAAGATGCCCGCGGCCATGATGTTGACCACGCCCAGCGCGGTCACGTTCGGGTTGTAGAGGTGCGCCACCCCGAAGAGCGCCGACAGCGCGACGAGCGCCGGCGCCCGCCCGAAGGCGGCGGCCAGCAGCACGAGCGGCACCCCGCGGAAGAGCACCTCCTCGGCGAGCGCGGCAGGCGCGAGCACCGCGAGGGTGCCCAGCACGCGCATCCCGTACGCACCGATGCCGCCGCCATCGGCGACCCACACGGCGTTCCCCAGGAGCACGGCGAGGAGGAGGGCAGCGCCGGCCGCCAGCGCGCCGATCCCGAGCCCTCCGCCGAAGCCCTTCGCCGCGCGGGCGCCGCGCTCGTAGCGCAGGTCCGCCCAGCCGAGCCCACCGATGCGCACGCCGATCAGCCAGGTGAGCGGGATGGCCACGAGCAGCGCGGCGATCCCCTGCACCATGAGCGGCCCTGCCCCCGGCTGCGGGAGCCACCGCACCACCGCCTCAGGCGAACCGGTGACCACGAGCGCCAGCAGGAACGACGCGATCCCCGCGAGCACGAAGGCGGCGACGAGAAACGCGATGGACCAGGCGACGGCGGGGGCCCGCCCGACCCGGGTGCTCGGCGTCCGTGCCGGCGCCGGCGCCGCGGTCAAAGGAAGTGGCGGAGCCTGGGTCCGGCCAGCAGGACGATGCCCGCCGCGAGCCCGATCTTCAGCAGGTCGCCGGTGAAGAACGGGACGAAGCCCACGCGGAAGGCCAGGGCCGGGTCGCCGCCCAGCAGGGCGAGCTGTGCCGTCCCGCCTGCGTGGATTACCACCATTCCCGCGGCACACGCGAGCAGCAGTCGAGCGATGCCGGGACGCGTGCCGGCCACGGCACCGGTGGCGGCAGCGGCGACCGGGAAGGCGAGCAGGTAGCCGCCGGTGGGCCCGAGCAGCCGCGCCGCACCCGGAAGTCCACCCGGCGCGAAGACCGGAAGGCCCGCCATGCCCGCCGCGAGATAGACCACCAGTGCCGCCGCCCCGAGCCGCGGGCCGAGCAGCGCCCCCGCCACCAGCACCGCAAGCGGCTGGAGCGTCATCGGCACCGGCGAAAACGGCACCGGCACCGCCACCTGCGCTGCTGCCGCCACGAGCGCGGCGGCGAGGCCCACCGCGGCGGCGCGCCGCGCCGTCCTGCCCGCGGTCGCGGGGGCGAGCATCGCGCGCTCAGCCGTCATGGGCATCAGATCTTCTCCACGGAAAGGGCGACGGCATTGCCGCCGCCGAGGCACAGGGTCGCAAGCCCGGTGGACTTCTGCCGGTCGTCGAGCGCGTACAGGAGCGTGGTAAGGACGCGGGCACCGCTCGCACCGATGGGATGACCGAGCGCCACGGCGCCGCCGTTCACGTTGACGCGGTCCCAGTCCCAGCCCAGCTCGCGGCCGTCAGCGAGGGCCTGCACGGCGAACGCCTCGTTCGCCTCGATCAGGTCGTAGTCGCCGATGGACGTTCCGGCCTTCTTCATGAGGTTCCGCACGGCCACGATCGGCGCGAAGAAGAGGTCCTTCGGCTCACCGCCGCCCGTAGCGTATCCGGTGACCCGGGCGAGCGGCTCGAGGCCGTTGGCCCGCGCCCATGCGAGTGACGTCACGACGACGGCGCTGGCGCCGTCGTTGAGGCCGGGTGCATTGCCGGCGGTCACCGTGCCGCCATCCTTCCGGAACGCGGGCTTGAGCTTCGCGAGCGTCTCGGCGGTGGTGTCCTTGCGGGGCGCCTCGTCGGTCGAGACCACGGTGCTGGAGCCGCCCTTCCCCGCCACGGCGACCGGCACGATCTCGTCGGTGAACTTGCCGGAATCGATGGCGGCGACCGCCTTGCGGTGGCTCTCCACCGAGAACGCGTCCTGGTCCTTGCGGCTCACGCCGGCCTTCTCGGCCGTGTACTCCGCGTACTCGCCCATGTGGTTGCCGCCGAACGAGTCCCAGAGCCCGTCGTGGATCATCCCGTCCACCATCGTCTGGTTGCCCGCCTTGATGCCGCCGCGCATGCCGTACACGTAATGCGGCGCGGTGGACATCGACTCCTGGCCGCCGGCCACGATGCACTCGCGGTCGCCCGCGCGGATGGCCTGGGCGGCGAGCATCACGGCGCGGAGCCCTGAGCCGCAGACCTCGTTGATGGTGACGGCGGAGGTGGTGGCAGGAATCCCGGCACCGATCAGCGCCTGGCGGGCCGGCGCCTGGCCCGAGCCGCCCTGCACCACCTGCCCCATGAAGACTTCCTGGACCGCGGCCGCGTCGATCCCGGCGCGCGCGATGGCTTCGCGGATGGCGATGGCGCCCAGCTGCGGCGCGCTGAACGACGAAAGCCCGCCGAGATAGCGCCCGATGGGCGTGCGGACGGCGGCAACAATTACGGGTGTAGTCTTATCGCTCACGGATCGCCTGGCGGTCGGGGTGATGACTGAGGAAAATAGAGGCTACATCGCCTTGCGCGCCACTTCGTCCCTGAGCCGCTCGATGAACGCGTCGAGGCCGAGGATCTCCTGCTTCTTCCCCGCCCCCCGCGCACGCACGGCGACGCTGTCGGCGTCCGCCTCGCGCTGCCCGATCACCGCCATGTAGGGCACCTTCTGCAGCTCGGCCTCGCGGATCCGGTAGTTGAGCGTCTCGTGGCCGGCGTCCACATGCACCCGGATGCCGGCGGCCCGGAGCCGGGCGCCCGCCGCGCGCGCCGCGTCGGCCTGCGCATCGCTGATGGGGATGACGCGCACCTGCTCGGGCGCCAGCCAGAGGGGGAAGGCGCCGGCGAAATGCTCGATCAGGTTCCCGGTGAACCGCTCGAGCGTGCCGTAGATGGCGCGGTGGATCATCACCGGGCGGTGCGGCCGGTTGTCGGGCCCGGTGTACTCCAGCTCGAACCGCTCGGGCAGGTTGAAGTCGAGCTGGATCGTAGGCCCCTGCCAGAGGCGCCCGATCGCATCGCGGAACTTGATGTCGATCTTGGGCCCGTAGAAGGCGCCGCCGCCCTCGTCGATGCGGAACGGGATGCCCTTCCGCTCGAGCGCCACCTGCAGCATCCGCTCGGCCCGGTCCCAGATCTCGTCGCCGCCCAGCCGCTCGGGCGGGCGCGTGGAGACCTCGAAGTCCAGCTCGAAGCCGAAGGCCTCGCGCACCAGCCGCTCGACCTGGCCCAGGCAGAGGAAGATCTCGTCCTCCACCTGCTCCAGCGTGCAGAAGATGTGCGCGTCGTCCATCGAGAGGCCCCGCACCCGGAGCAGCCCGTGCAGCGTGCCCGAGCGCTCGTTGCGGTACACGTTGGCGACCTCGCTCAGCCGGACCGGGAGGTCCCGGTAGCTCCGCTGCTGGCTCTTGAAGATGAGCGCGTGCATCGGGCAGTTCATCGGCTTGACCCGGTACTTCACGTCCTCGGTCTCGCCGGCGCCCGCGCCCATCGCCGGGAACTGGTTCTCGGCGTAGAGCGGCAGGTGGCCCGAGATGTGGAACAGCTCCTCGCGGGTGATGTTGGGCGTGTAGACGAAGTCGTACCCGCTCCGGAGGTTATCGTCCTCCACGGCGCGCGTCAGCAGCCACTTCACCATGGCGCCCTTCGGGTGCCAGAACACCAGGCCCGGTCCCACCACCTCCTGGATCGAGAAGAGGTCGAGCTGCTTCCCGATCACGCGATGATCGCGCTTCCGCGCCTCCTCCAGGCGGTCGAGGTACGCGGTGAGGTCCTCCTTCCTGAACCACGCCGTGCCGTAGATGCGCTGGAGCATCTGCCGGCGCTCGTCGCCCCGCCAGTACGCGCCCGCGGCGTGCAGGAGCTTGAAGTGCCTGAGGCGCCCGGTGGACGGCAGGTGCGGCCCGCGGCAGAGGTCCACGAACGGGCCGTCGGTATAGACGCTGATCGTCTCGTCGTCGCCCAGCTCGGCGATGCGCTCGAGCTTGAGCGGATCGTCGGCAAAGCGGCGGTTGGCGGTGTCGCGGTCCACGACCTCGCGGATGAACGGGAAGTCCCGCTCGGCGACCACGCCCATCTGCTTCTCGATGCGCTCGAGGTCCTCGGGCGTGAAGGGGCGATCCACCTGGAAGTCGTAGTAGAAGCCGTCCTCGATGGGCGGGCCGAAGCCGATGCCGGCGCCCGGGAACAGCTCGCGCACGGCCGTCGCCAGGATGTGCGCGGCGGAGTGGCGCAGCAGCTCCAGGGCGTTTGGGTCCCGGTCGGTGAGGATGGCGACGGTGGCGTCGCCTTCGATCGGCCGGTCCAGGTCGCGCACCTGTCCGTTCACGCGGATCGCCAGCGCGGCCTTTGCGAGGCCGGCGCCGATCGACGCGGCGAGGTCGCGGCCGGTGCTGCCGGCCGGCATCTCGCGCACACTGCCGTCGGGAAGGGTGAGGCGCAGGTCGCTCACTGCGCGGCCTCGGCGGGGACGGGCTCGATGACGCGATCGGTGGAGGGCGCCAGCCAGAGGAAGAGCCCGATGCCGCCCACGATCAGCACCGCCACCGCCAGCCATCGCCCGAGATCGGGCAATGCCACCTCGAGCCGCTCATCCGCCATGTACCGGTCCTGTCCGGAGGGTCAGTGCGCCTGCGCCGAAGGTGCGAGGCGTGTTAAACTTAACGCAACTCGAAACCATTTGGCACGAGGAGTGGCAGTGCATCACCGCGACCGGTTGTCCCCCGCAGAGATCATCGGCTGGAGCGCGCTCGGAGCGGTGACCGGGCTCGCCCTTGGCATCGCCGCCGGCGCCCTGGCCGGCGACGTCAACCGCGGCCGCATCCAGCGCGGCGTCCGCCGCCTGCGCGACCAGCCGCCTCCGTCGCTTCCCTCCGCCGCCGCGGCCCGGGCCGCCGCGGCCGCCCTTGCCAGCCACGACGAGCTGGGGCCGCTTGGCCTCGGCGTCTTCGCGGTCTCGCCGAATACTGTGGAGCTGCGCGGCTGGGTGCCGTCGCGCCCGGTGCGCACGGCGGCGGCCCGGATCGCCGGCACGGTGCCGGGGGTGGACCGCGTCATCAACAGCATCCTCGTCCGCGGCGAGGACGATCGCCCCGTGCACGAAGGCGCCGCGCCCGGCAACCAGACCGCATGACCGAGCCGCTCGCGCCGCAGTACGACCCATCCGCGATCGAACGGGACCTCTACGCCCGCTGGCTCGAAGCGGGCGCCTTCGCCGCGCGCGCCGGCCGCGGGGACCCGTACGTCGTGATGATGCCCCCGCCCAACGTCACGGCGCAGCTGCACATGGGCCACGGCCTCAACAACGCCGTCCAGGATACGCTGGTCCGCTTCGAGCGGATGCGCGGGCGCGAGGCGCTCTGGCTCCCCGGCACCGACCACGCGGGCATCGCCACGCAGAACGTGGTCGAGCGGGCGCTCGCCGCCGAAGGCCTCACCCGCTTCGACCTGGGCCGCGAGGCCTTCGAGGCGCGCGTCTGGCAGTACGTGCGCGAGACCGGTGCCACCATCCTCAAGCAGCTCGAGGCCATCGGCGCGAGCTGCGACTGGACCCGCACCTACTTCACGCTCGACCCGGGCCTCTCCGCCGCCGTGCGCGAGGCGTTCGTGCGCCTGCACGAGCGCGGGCTCATCTATCGCGGCCACTACATCATCAACTGGTGCCCGCGCTGCCTCACCGCGCTCTCCAACGAGGAGGCCGAGAAGGAGGAGACGGCGGGCAAGCTCTGGCACCTCCGCTACCCGCTCGCCGAAGGCGGCCACCTGGTCGTCGCCACCACCCGGCCCGAAACGATGCTGGGCGATACCGGCGTGGCGGTGCACCCCGACGATCCCCGCTATCGCGCGCTGGTCGGCACCGAAGTCCTCCTGCCGCTTACCGGGCGCCGCATCCCCATCGTCGCCGACACGGCGGTGGATCCCGACTTCGGCTCCGGCGCGGTCAAGGTGACGCCGGCGCACGATCCCACCGACTTCGAGATCGGCCGCCGCGCCGGACTCGCGTCGATCGACGTGATGACGCCCGAGGCGAGGATGTCGCTCGCGGTGCCGGAGCCGTTCCGCGGGCTCGACCGGTTCGAGGCGCGGGCCCGCGTCGTGGCCGAATTCGAGCGGTTGGGGCTGCTCGAGAAGGTGGAGGAGCACCAGCACGCGGTCGGCCACTGCTACCGGTGCGACACGGTGATCGAGCCGCGCCTTTCCGAGCAGTGGTTCGTGAAGATGGAGCCGCTCGCGCGCCCGGCGCTCGCCGCGTACAACGAGGGACGGCTCCGCTTCATCCCGGAGCGGCGCGGCGACGAGTACGCGATGTGGCTGGAGAACATCCGGGACTGGTGCATCTCGCGACAGCTCTGGTGGGGACACCGGATCCCGGTCTGGTACTGCGAATCGAAGCAGTGCGGCGCGCAGACCGTGAGCCGGACCGACGTGGAGGCCTGCGGCACCTGCGGCGGCCCGGTTCGGCAGGACGAGGACGTGCTCGACACCTGGTTCTCCTCGTGGCTGGTGCCGTTCTCCTCGCTCGGCTGGCCGGAGCGCACCCCGGACCTCGCCACCTTCTACCCGGGGGACGCGCTGGTCACGGCGCCGGAGATCCTCTTCTTCTGGGTCTCGCGCATGGTGATGGCCGGCTGCGAGTTCATGGGGGACATCCCCTTCTCCACCGTCTACCTGCACGGCACGGTCCGCGATACCCAGCACCGCAAGATGTCCAAGTCGCTGGGCAACGGGATCGACCCGCTCGACGTGGTGGACCGCTACGGCGCCGACGCGCTGCGCTACGTCATCCTCTCAGGGATGGCGGTCGGCACCGACGTGATCCTCGACCCCGCCGACCTCGAGTCGTCGTTCGCGGCGGGGCGGAACTTCGCCAACAAGCTCTGGAACGCGGGGCGGTTCATCCTCTCCAACCTGGACGGGCCCGCACGGCCGCTCGCGGGGGCGGACCCCCGGGCGATCCGCGCCGAAGAGCTGACGCTCGCCGACCGGTGGATCATCGCCCGCTGCGACGCCACGGTGGTCGAGGCCACCGAGGCGTACGAGCGCTACCGGCTCAATGACGCGGCCGCCGCGATCTACCGGTTCCTCTGGAGCGACCTCGCCGACTGGTACATCGAGCAGATCAAGCCCAGGCTCTACGGCGATGTCCCCGGGCGCGACGTGGCGCAAGCGGTGGCGGTGCAGACGTTTGACACCGCGCTCCGGCTGCTGCACCCGATCATGCCGTTCGTCACCGAGGCGCTGTGGCAGCGCATTCCCGGCCGGCCGTCCGGCGCGTGGCTCGCCACGGCTGCGTGGCCCCGGCCGGACCGCCGGGCCGCCGCACCCGCCGCCGAGCGCGGGTTCGGGCTGGTGCAGGAGCTGGTGAGCGCCGTGCGCGGCATCCGGGCGGAGTACGACGTGCCGCCGGGCAAGACGGTGCGCATCACGGTACAGCATCCGGGCCGCGAAGCCGCCGTGGCGTTCCGCGCCGAGAAGACCAGCATCCGCCGCCTCGCCAAGGTCGGCGAGATCGCGTGGGGCGAGAGCGGCGAGAAGGTGGGCGGCTACGCGGTGCTGAGCGATGGAACCGGCGTCTTCGTGCCCCTGGGTGACGCGATCGACGTGGCCCGCGAGTGCGAGCGCCTGGGCGCCGAGATCGCGCGGCTCGAGCAGCTCGTGGCGGGCCAGGAGCGCAAGCTCGCCAACGAGCAGTTCGTCGCCCGCGCCCCGGCGGAGGTGGTGGCCAAGGAGCGGGAGAAGCTGGCGACGTGGCGCGAGCAGGTGGTCGCGCTGGGAGAGAAGCGGGGACGGCTGGGGTGCTGAGCGGCGCGGGAAGGCGCCTCGCCTGCGCCGCGCTCTGCCTTGCGTCCTTCGCCTGCGCGCGCATCGAGCCGCCGCCCGGCGGCGCGCCGGACA
>CAMLLJ010000028.1 GCA_946480845.1 uncultured Gemmatimonadota bacterium | reverse complement strand
GCAAGGAAGAGCTCCTCATGGACAAGGACGAGCTCAACCGGGTCTACCTGCTGCGCAACTTCCTCGCCGACATGCCGCCGGTGGAGGCGCTCGAGTTCCTGCTCGAGCGGATGAAGCGCACCAAGAACAACAAGGAGTTCTTCGCCACCATGGCGCAGTGATTCCACCGACCGGACGGGTGCTGGGCATCGACTGGGGCGAATCCCGGATCGGCCTGGCACTCTCCGACGAGCTGCAGATCCTCGCTTCCCCGCTCGAGACGCTCACGCGCCGGGCGGGGAAGCGTTTTCCCATGCCCCGCTTCCTCGAGCTGGTGGCGGCGCACCGGCCGGTGGGCCTCGTCGTCGGGCTCCCGCTCACCGGCGAGGGAGAGGAAGGCATGGCGGCCCTGGCGGCGCGCGAGCTGGCCGGCGCGGTGGAGCGCCGCACCGGGCTCCCGGTGGCGTTCCACGATGAGCGCTTTTCCACGGCGCGCGCCCTGGGCATCATTCGGGAGCAGGGCGGCAGCACCCGCGGGCGCAAGGAGGACGTGGACGCCCTCGCCGCCGCCGTCCTGCTGCAGCACTTCCTCGACAGCCGCCGCCCGGAGCCCTGATGCGACGCCTGCTGCTGATCCTCCTGGTGACCGCATGCGGCGGGACGCCGCCGCGCGATGGCACCTTCGCCACGGTGACGGTCCCCCAGGGCGCCTCCTTCGGGCAGGTGCTCGACACGCTCGACGCGCACGGGCTGATCGGGAACCGGACCTGGCTCAAGCTGCGCGCGCGGATCTCCGGCGCCGACCGCGCGGTGCAGGCGGGCACCTACCGCGTGGCGCGCGGCACGCCGGCCGACGAGCTGCTCCGCCAGCTCTCGCTCGGCACCGCGCCCGAGGTGCGGCTGACCGTGCCGGAGGGGCTCACCGTCGCCGATCTCGCCGAGCTCGCCGAGGCGAAGCTGGGGCTTCCCGCCGACTCGGTGCTCGCCGCCGCTGCCGACTCCGCGCTCGCCGACTCGCTCGGCATCTCGTCCGGCTCCCTCGAAGGCTTCCTCCGTCCCGACACGTACCAGCTTCCCGAGAAGGTGACCGCCCGCGGGCTGGTCACCCGGATGGCCGGGGAGTTCCTGCGCACCTGGAAGCCCGAGTGGGACGCGCGGCTCGACACGCTGCGCATGACCCGGACGCAGCTGGTGACGCTGGCGTCGATCGTGGAGGGAGAGGCGCGGGTGGATTCGGAGCGGGAGACCATCGCCGGCGTGTACCACAACCGCCTGCGCATCGGCATGGCGCTGCAGGCGGACCCGACGGTGCAGTACGCCATCATGCTGCGCACCGGCGAGCGGAAGAAGCGGCTCTACGAGAAGGACTACGCCACGGCGTCGCCGTACAACACCTACCGGAACCCGGGCCTCCCGCCCGGGCCGGTGAATTCGCCGAGTCTCCGGAGCATCGAGGCCTCGCTCTATCCCGCCGACGTGCCCTACCTCTATTTCGTCGCCGCCGGCGACGGGAGCCACACCTTCACCCGCAGCTACGCCGAGCACCTGCGCGCCGTCGCGGCCGCGCGCCGCGCGCGCGCCGCGGCCGAGCGGAGCGCATCCGCACCGGCGCCGGCGAGTGCGCCGGCGCCGTGATCAGCGCGCGGCGCTGAGCGCATCGGCGTAGCGGCGCGCGGCGGCTTCCACGTCGGCTGCGCCGAGGATCCCCGACACCACGCTCTCCCCAATCACTGCGCCGAGGCCGCTCGCGCCGATCGCGTTCCCGGCATCGTCCTTCGTCGCGCTCTCCCGCCAGGGGCCCACGCCCCAGTAGTCCCCCGCCCCCGCCGTGAGCGCCTCCCGCGGGTTCCCGACCGACACGCCGAGGATCATGCCGGCCGGTAGCACGCGCCGGGCGAGCACGGGCGGCAGGTCACCGGGACCGACATGGACGCCCGCGGCGCCGGCGGCCACCGCGATGTCCGGCCGGTCGTTCACCAGCACCGGCACGCGAAGCGCGGCGACCAGCGCGCGCGCCGCGGCCACCTGCTCGCGGGGCGTGGCGCGCTTGAGCCGGAGCTGGACCGAGGTGACGCCGCCGCGCTCGGCGGCACGGGCCAGCGAGACCAGGTCCCGCCCCGCGACGGCCGCGTCGTCGGTCACCAGCATGAGCCGAAGGAGCGGCGCTACATTGGTGCGCATGACGCAAATCAAGCAGGTCGCCGCCGCTCCGGCCATCGCCGGATGAGCGCCGGGACCACGGCGGCGCTCAAGGTGAGCCCGCGCGGCGCCGAGCGGTGGGTGCGCGGCCATCCGTGGATCTACCGCAGCGACGTCCTCGACGCGGCGGAGGCGCCGGGTGTCGTGGCGGTGACCGATACCCGCGGGCGGTTCCTCGGCCAGGCGCTGCACTCGCCGCGGTCGGAGATCCGGCTCCGCCTCCTCGAGCGCACCGACCGGCCGATCGACGCGGCATGGTGGCGCGAGCGGATTGCGGCGGCGCTGGCCCGGCGCGAGGGCATTCCCGCCACGGCCTACCGCGTGGTCCACGGCGAGGGCGATGGCCTGCCGTCGCTGGTGGTGGACCGCTACGACCGGTGGGTGGTCGCCCAGCTCCTGTCCGCCGGGCTCGAGACGATGCGCGACGATGTGCTGGCAGCGATCGCCGATGTGCTGGCGCCGGAGGGGATCCTGCTCCGGCATGATGTGGCCGTGCGGCGGCGGGAAGGGCTGAGCGAGGGCGTCGAGCTCGTGGCCGGCAGCGTGCCCGAGCACATCGAGGTACGGGAGGGACAGATCCGCTATCACGCGGCGCCCTGGAGCGGGCAGAAGACCGGCGCCTTCCTCGACCAGCGCCCGAGCCGCCTGCTTGCGGGCGCGCTGGCGCGTCCCGGGGGGAGGGCGCTCGACTGCTTCGCCTATCACGGCTCGTTCGCGCTGCACCTGGCCGCCCGGGCCGGGCAGGTCACCGCGCTCGACGTGAGCGCCGACGCCCTCGCGCGTGGCGCCGAGAACGCGGCGCTCAACGGGCAGGCGAACATCGAGTGGCGAGAGGCGGATGCCTTCGAGGCGCTCCGGGCCTGGGAGCGCTCGCGGACGCGGTTCGACACCATCGTGCTCGACCCGCCGGCATTCGCCAAGTCGCGGAGCGCGGTGCCGCAGGCGCTGCGCGGTTACCGGGAGATCAACCTCAGGGCGATGCGGATCCTCGAGCCGGGCGGCACGCTGGTCACGGCGTCCTGCTCGTTCCACGTGGGGCGCGAGGCGTTCATGACGATGCTGGGGGAAGCCGCCGGCGACAGCGGGCGGCGCATGGTGCTCCGCCGCATCCTCGGACAGGGGGAGGACCATCCGGAGGTGCTGACGGTGCCGGAGACGGGCTACCTCAAGGGCGCGGTGCTCACCGCGGAGTGAGCCGGCTCAGGCGCTCCGGCGCGCCACGTCAAACGGCATCCACCGGCGCCGCGAGGGGCCGACCACCTGCACCGTCGGGATGGGCACCACGAAGCGCCCGCCCCAGTCGCGCACGTGCGCCATCTGGCGCATGATCTCCTCGCGCAGGTTCCAGGGCAGGATGAGCACATAGTCGGGACGCGTCTCGGCGATCCGCTCCGGGGCGTGAATGGGGAGCCGCGAGCCGGGGAGGAAGCGGCCCTGCTTGTGCGGGCTCCGGTCCACGACGTAGTCGATGAAATCGCCGCGGATGCCGCAGTAGTTGAGCAGGGTGTTGCCCTTGGCGGCGGCGCCGTAGGCCACGACCGAGCGGCCCTGGCGCCTGGCGGCAAGCAGGAAGCGCAGCAGCTCGCGCTTCACGCGGCGGACGGAACCCTGGAACGCCGTGTAGGTGTCGATCCGGTCGAGCCCGGCGGCGCGCTCGGCGGCGAGCACCGCCGGGACCGACTGGTCCACCAGGCCGGCGGACTCGGTGTGCCGGGCGTGCACGCGGAGCGAGCCGCCATGGGTGGGAAGCTCCTCCACCTGGACGACGGTGAGCCCGTGGGCCGCGAAGATCCGCTGCACCGCGAGCAGCGACAGGTAGGAGAAGTGCTCGTGGTAGATGGTGTCGAACTCCGCGCCCTCGATCAGGCGGAGGAGATGCGGGAACTCGAAGGTCGCGCGGCCGTCCGGCGCCAGGATCTCGCAGGCGCCGGCAACGAAGTCGTTGAGCGCCGGCACATGCGCGAGCACGTTGTTGCCCACGAGGAGATCGGCGCGGGTCCCGCCCGCCACCAGCTCCCGCGCGGTCCGGTGCCCGAAGAACTTCACCAGCGTGGGGATGCCGCGCGCTTCGGCCGCGAGCGCCACGTTGGCTGCCGGCTCGACGCCGAGGACGCCGATCCCCCGCTCCCGGAAGAACTGCAGCAGGTAGCCATCGTTGCTGGCGATCTCGACGACACGGTGCCCCGCGCCCAGGCCGAGCCGCTCGGTCATCGCGGCGGCGTAGCGGCGCGCATGATCGACCCAGCTCTCCGACACCGACGAGAAGTAGGCGTAGTCGCTGAAGATGTCGGCCGGCGCGGCGAACTCGCCGAGCTGCACCAGGAAACAGGACTCGCAGACGAAGGCGTGCAGCGGGTAATACGCCTCGGCGCCGTTGAGCCGGTCGGCCGTGAGGTAGGCATTGGCCAGCGGTGAGGTGCCGAGGTCCGCGAAGCTGTGGCGCAGCGGCGTTGCACAGAAACGACAGGACAGGCTCGTCGCGGACATGCGGCTCCCGTTTCGCCGGCTGGGCGAAGCGCGTGGGGGAACATGGCCGGCGGACTGCGAGGGCTCGGCTGGCCGAGGCCCGGTGCCGGGGGTGGCAAGGCTGGACGCGGGAGAATATGCAAGGTGTGGGCCGGAGGGGGTGAGGGTATGCGAAAGCGAGGCCGGCCGCGGATGCCTGCCGCAGCCCACCCCGCTTCACCCTCACCCCTGCTCCCTAACGCCTGGCCCGGCTCCCCTCCCCCTCCTGCTCCGCCCGCCACACGAAGTAGGAGTAGATCACCGGCACCAGTGCCGCGCCGAAGGCCCCGGCGATCAGCACCCCCGCGAACCAGGCCGGCTGCGCGAAGCCCATCACCACCAGCAGCAGCCCGGCCACGACGAAGGCGTACCCGCCCACGCGGTGGGTCTTCCGCCAGACGGTGTCGCTGCTCAGCGTCCACGGCGTCCGGATGCCCATGAACCAGTTGGGGCGCATCCGGGTCATGAGGTTGCCGATCAGGATGAACAGCCCGCCGACCGCGATGCCTGCCACCTGGTTGATCCGGACCGGCCAGCCGAGGTTGAAGGCGATGAGCGCGACGTGGATGCCGGCGATCACCACCATCGCGGCGTTGGCCACCGTCCAGTAGGTGCCGCCGTGCAGCTCGAAGTTGGCCCGGCGCGGGTCGATCCGCGGGACGACCGCCAGCAGCAGCGCGATGCCGACGCCGAAGAGCGGCAGCAGGTAGACCAGTGTCTCCTTCGAGGACCAGCCGTCGGGCTCGCCCGACAGGCCCCAGTGCGATGCCACCTGGTCGGGGAGGCTGGGGAGGGCCCAGATGCCGAAGCCCAGCGCCGCGGCCAGCGCGAGCAGTCCGGGAATCATTTTTCGCATGGTCCTATCCTTTCTTCCGGCGGGGTGGGGCCATCCCCATGAGGTGGCGCACGACGTCCTGGAAGACGGTGGTGTTGAGCGAGTAGCGGATGAACTGGCCTTCGCGCCGCGCGATCACCAGGTCCGCCTCCTTGAGGAGCTGGAGGTGGTGCGAGACCGAGGCCCAGGCCATCGGGAACTCGGCGGCGATCTCCCCGGCGGCCAGGTCGCGGTCGCGGAGCAGCTCCAGGATGCGGCGCCGGGTGGGATCGGCGAGGGCGCGGAACGGCTTGTCCATATGATCCTAAGATATCTGTCTAATTATCTCAGCGCAAGGCCCGGGCGGCCGCGCCGGAGGCGCCGGCGCGGCGTTGACACACCGCCGCCGCGCGTTGAACTTTGGCCATGGCGAGCAGCGATCTCCCCACGGGCCGGAATGCCAGCATCCGGCGCGTGCTCCTGGGGATCTTCGTCGCCAACGTGTTCGTGGTGGTGGTCAAGCTCGTCATCGGCGCATCCAGCCGTTCCCTCGCCGTCTTCGGCGACGGGATCCAGTCCTCCGTCGACGCCGTCAACAACCTCGTGGGGCTCGCCGTCATCGGCGTCGCCTCGAAGGGCCCCGATGCCGAGCACCCCTACGGCCATGCCAAGTTCGAGACCCTGGGCGCCCTCCTCATCGTCGTCTTCCTCTCCGTCTCCATCTTCGAGCTGCTGCGGGGTGCCATCCACAAGCTGCTGCGCGGCGGCGAGCCGCCCACGCTCGATGCCTCGGCCTTCATCCTCTTGGGGATCACCCTGCTGGTGAACGTGGCCGTCGCCTACGGGGAGAACCGCGCCGGCCGGCGCCTCAACAGCGAGCTGCTGATCGCCGACGCGATGCACACCCGGACCGACGTGGTGATCACGCTGGCGGTGCTGGGCGGGCTCGGGCTCACCAGCGCGGGGCTCGCCTGGGCCGACCCGGTGCTGGCGATCATCGTGGCGCTCTTCGTGGCGCACGCCAACTACGGCATCGTGCGCCGGGCGATGCCCACGCTGGTGGACGAGCGCGCGTACGACGAGGGGACCATCCGCGCCCAGGCCGAAACGGTGCCCGGGGTCCGCGCGGCGTACGCCATCCGCTCGCGCATCGCGGCCACGCGGCGCTTCGCCGAGCTTACCATCTCGGTGGACGGCCGCTCCGACGTGGCGAGCGCGCACCGCATCGCCGACGCGGTGGAGGCGCGGCTGCAGGCGGGGCTCGAGCTCGACGAGGTCGTGGTCCACGTGGAGCCATGCTGAGGGGCACCGAGACGGCGCGCACCCGGCAGCGCCGCCCGCTGCCGTCGCTCAAGCAGCACTACCACGAGTACGTGCTGCAGCGCATCGAGACCTACAAGAATTCGCTGGGCCGGAGCAAGCTGCTGGAGCTGGGCAGCGAGGCGGCCGCCGAGATGCAGGACACCTTCGAGGGGCAGTTCCTGCTGACCGAGGTGCTCATGCAGGAGGCGGTGGACCGCATGATCATGAAGCGGCTGAAGCTGCCCGCCTTCAACCGGTGGAAGCAGCACTACACCAGGGTGCGGCGGGCCCAGCGGGAGCCGACCCACTGGTCGCTCGAGCCCGACTGCGCCCTCGCGGCGCTGCTGCCCCGACTCGAGCCCGAGGACCAGGTGCTCGTGGTCGGCCCCGCCATGGAGCCCGCGGCCTACCTCCTCGCCGCCTATGACGCCGCCGTCACCTACATCGCCGCCGACATGGGCGCGGTGGAGCGGGTCGAGTCGGGCCTCGCCAACGAGGCGCTCGCCAGCACGGCGGAGTGCTACTTCGTCCAGCCGGGGTGCTGGCTGCCGCCGTTCGTCGCGGCGCTCGACCTGGTCGTCATCGACGCCGCCTGCCTGGGCGACGTCGACGTCCCGGCGCGCGCGCTGTTCCTCTCCCAGGTGCAGGCGGCCACCGGACCGGGCGGCGTGCACGTGCTCATGCCCGGCGGCCCCGGGCTCGCCCCCGAAGCACTGCTCTCCGCCTACGAGGGCTGGGCCCGCGACGAAGTCGCGCGCTCGCGCCGGCGGGGCGCCGCCCGCAAGCGGATGGGGATCGTGCTGACCTGCCCGGACGCGGACGCCGGCGGCCAGTCGGCGGAGCGCTGAGCATGCCATCCCTCTCGCTGAACGGACGCAGCATCCCCTTCGAGCCGGGCGACACCATCCTGGCGGCTGCGCGCGCCGCCGGCATCGACATCCCCACCCTCTGCTGGTATCCGAAGCTCCCGCTCGCGGGCAATTGCCGGGTCTGCCTCGTCTCCGTCGAGGGCCAGGGGAAGCTGGTGCCGTCGTGCGCCGCCGCGGCCGCCGAGGGGATGGTCGTCGAGACCGAGTCGCCCGGGGCGGTGGCCGCGCGGCGGAGCGTCCTCTCCTTCCTGCTCGAGCGCTACCCCGGTGAGCACCTCGCCAACGGCGGCCGCGCCCATCCGCGGAACGAGTTCGAGGAATACGTCGTCCGCTACGACGTTCCGGTGCGGCCCACCGCGCGCCACGAGCTGCCGCTGCGCGGCGGCGACGAGCGCCCCGGCGACGCGATGATCCGGCACGACATGAGCCTCTGCATCCTGTGCACGCGCTGCGTCCGCGCCTGCGACGCGATCCAGGAGGTGGGCGTGCTCGACGTGGCGGACCGGGGCGCGCACGCGCAGATCATCGTGGGCGGCGACGGCGATCCCGACCACGCGGGCTGCACCTGGTGCGGCGAATGCGTCCGCGTCTGCCCCACCGGCGCCATCTTCGAGGTCATCCCGCGCCGCCGGTTCGGCGAGGAGGCGCTCCGCCATCCCGAGCGGGTGGTGCGCTCGGTCTGCCCCTACTGCGCCGTCGGCTGCCAGGTGGACCTGCACACGCGCGGCCAGGAGGTCATGCGGGTCACCTCGCCGTGGATCGAGGAGAACACGCCGAACCAGGGCTCGACCTGCGTGAAGGGCCGCTTCGGCTATGACTTCCCCCAGCACCGCGACCGCCTGACGCGCCCGCTGATCCGCCGGGGCTGGGAGCGGGACGCCGAGGGGCGCTGGCACTGGCGCGGCGAGCTGCCCCGCCGGCGCGAGGGGCCGTGGCACCTGATCGAGGAGCTGGGACGCCAGCGGAAGTCGCGCCCGCCCGAGCGGCAGGTCGGCAAGCCGCCGCTCACCGGGCGGGGCCGCCGGGGCCGGGACGACGTGCGCGACCGGGTGGCGACGCCGGCCGAATGGTACGAGCCGTTCCGCGAGGCGACCTGGGACGAGGCGCTGAGTCTCACGGCCCAGGAGCTGCTCCGCATCCGCGATACCCATGGGCCCGACTCGCTCGCGGCGCTCTCGTCGGCCAAGTGCACCAACGAGGACAACTACGCCTTCATGCGCATGGTCCGCGCCGCCTTCCGGACCAACAACCTCGACCACTGCACGCGGCTCTGCCATTCGACGTCCGTCGCCGCGATGAACCGCGCGCTCAGCACCGCCGCCGCCAGCGGCTCGATGCGGGAGATCGAGGAGGCGTGCGACGTCATCTTCATCGCCGGCGCCAACACCACCGAATCGCACCCGGTCTTCGGCGCGCTGATCAAGCGGGCGGTGGCCCGGGGCGCCCGGCTCATCGTGGCCGATCCCCGGCGCCTCGAGCTGGCCGAGCTGGCGGACATCCACCTGCAGATGCTGCCGGGCACCGACGTCGCGCTGTTCAACGCGATGCTGCACCACGTGATCGATGCCGGGCTGGTGGACGAGGCATTCGTGGCGGCGCGCACCCGCGACTTCTCCGCGGTGCGCCGCGCGGTCGAGCCCTACACCCTCGAGGTGGGCGCGCGCATCACCGGCATTCCCGCCGAGCGGATCCGCGCCGCCGCCGAGATGTACGCCCGCGGGCCGCGCACGTCGACGCTCTGGGCGATGGGACTCACCCAGCACGCCACCGGCACCGACATCGTGGCGAGCCTCCTCAACCTGCTGCTCTCCTGCGGGATGATCGGCCGCTGGGGCGCGCAGATGATGCCCATCCGCGGCCAGAACAACGTGCAGGGCGCCAGCGACATGGGGGCCATCCCCTTCGCCTACACCGACTACCGCCCCGTCACCGATCCGGCCAACCGGGTGGCCTACGCGCGCGCCTGGGGCGTGCACGAGGAGACGCTTTCGCTCGAGAGCGGGCTGATGGTGACCGAGATGACGAAGCCGGAGAGCAACGTCCGCGGCCTCTACATCATGGGGGAGAACCCGGTGATCTCGGATCCCGACATCTCCCACGCCGAGGACTGGGTGCGCGGCCTCGAGTTCCTGGCGGTGCAGGACCTCTTCCTCACCGAAACGGCGCGCTGGGCCGACGTGGTGCTGCCGGGCTCGTCGTTCGCGGAGAAGCGCGGCACCTACGCCAACACCGAACGCCGCATCCAGCTGTCCGAGATCGCCGTGGAGCCGCCGGGCGAGGCGCGGCGCGACCTCGAGATCCTGGTGGACCTGAGCAACCGGCTCGGCCTGCCCACGCCGTGGACCGACGCCGAGCAGGTGATGGAGGAGATCGCCTCCGTAACACCGTCGTGGGCGGGAGTGACGTACCCGGCGCTCCGCGGCGCCGGCCTGCAGTACCCGGTGCCCGTGGCGGGCCACCCCGGGACGCCGTTCCTCTTTGCCGACCGCTTCCCCACCAGGGACGGCCGCGCGCTGATGGTGCCGGTGGAGTACCTGCCGCCGAACGAGCTGCCCGACGCCGAGTACCCGTTCGTCATGAACACCGGGCGGCAGATGTACCACTGGCACACCGGGACCATGACGCGCCGCTCCGAGGGGCTCGACTCGCGCGAGCCGGTGCCCGTGGCGGAGATCGCTCCCGCCGATGCGCGCCGCCTGGGCGTGGCCGACGGCGACACCCTCCGGGTGACCAGCCGGCGCGGCTCGATGCTCATCGGCGCCCGGATCTCCGACCGCCAGGCGGAGGGCCAGATCTTCATCCCGTTCCACTTCCGCGAGGCGGCTGCCAACCTCCTGACCAATCCCGCGCTCGATCCCTACGCCAAGATCGCCGAGTTCAAGGTGAGCGCCGTGCGCGTCGAAGCCGCGTCGCAGCCCGCCCTCGTGTGAGGGCGCTGTGGACCGGGGCGGCAGCCGCGGCGGCGCTGGCGCTCCCGGCGCTGGCCAACCGCGCTGCGCTCAGCACGCTGCACATGCCGCTCAACTACAACGAGGGATGGAACGCCTACCACGCCCTGAGCGTGGTCGAGGGCCGCGCGCTCTATCCGGCCGCGGACGCACTGCTGCCCAACAACTATCCGCCGCTCTCGTTCCACCTGATCGCGGACGTCGGCCGGCTCACCGGGGACCTGATCTTCGCGGGCCGCATCGTCGCCTGGGCGGCCTTCGCGCTGGTGGTGGCCGGCATCTGGCTCGCCGCCGCCGGCCTGGCCCGTTCCCGGGCGGCCGGCGCGCTCGCGGCCGCACTCTTCGCGGCGATGATGGGCGCGTTCTACGCCCGCTACGTGGGGATCGACGACCCCCAGATGCTGGGGCATGCGCTCATGACCCTCGCGCTGGTCATCTGCGTGCGCCGCTGGGAGTCGAACCGCGCGCTCGCGGGGGCGCTGGCGCTCGCGCTCGCGGCAGGGCTGGTGAAGCACAACCTGGTCGCCTTTCCGCTCGCGCTCGCGCTCGCCGCGCTGATCTCGGGCCCGCGGCGGGGGGCTGCGCTCGCGGCCGGCGGCGCGGCACTCGCCGTGGCCGCGGCGCTGCTCCTCAGGGTCGGCTACGGACCGACGATCTTCCCGAGCCTCCTCGCCTCGCGCGAGTATTCCGCCTACGATGCCCTGGCCAGCGCGCGGCTCCACCTGGTGCCCCAGGCGATGCTGCTGGGCTGCGTCGCGGCGGCGTTGCGCGGCTGGACCCGGCGGGGGCCCGAGTTGCTGCTGGTCTGCTATGCGCTCGTGTCGGTGGCGATCGCGGTGCCGCTCGCCGGCGGCGCGGGGGTGCGGGAGAACATCTGGTTCGACGCCCTCATTGCCGGCTGCATCGTGGCCGGCGTGGTCGCGGCGCAGGCGCTCGCCGCGGCGCGGAGCGAGGACTCGTACCGGCTCGCGACCGCGCTGCCGCTCGCCCTCTGCATCCCGCCGCTGATCGGCGTGCTGCCCCTCGCGGCCGAGCTCAAGTGGCGCTGGATCGACGGCGAGGCGAAGGCCGCCGTCGCCGCGACCCGCGAGGACACGCGGATGATCCGCGCGGCGCCGGGCGACGCGATGTGCGAGTCGCTGGCGCTCTGCTACTGGGCCGGCAAGCCCGGTGCCGTGGACCTGTTCAATTCCCAGCAGGCGTTCCGCACCGGGCGCATCGACCGGGAGCGGCTGCTCGAGCCGATCCGCGGCGGGCGCTTCGGCGTGATCCAGCTCGTGGCGGGAAGCACCGGCGGCGAGCGCTGGGACGAGGCGCTGCACCAGGCCGTGGAAGCGCGGTACGCCAGCGCCAGGCGGTCGGCGAACGGGATACTCTACACCCCCAGGTAGTCTTCCACGACGAGGCGACATGCGTGCGCTTGTGAAGGAGAGTGCGGGGCCGGGCATGGTGCTGCGCGATGTCCCGACGCCGGTCTGCGGCGCCAGCGACGCGCTCATCCGCGTGCACTACGCGGGCGTCTGCGGCACCGACCTGCACATCTGGGAGTGGGATGCGTGGGCCAGCAAGCGACTGCGGCCACCGGTCGTGATCGGCCACGAGTTCTCCGGCGAGGTGGCCGAGCTGGGCCCCGAGGCGGCGGCGGCGGGCCTGCTCGAGGTCGGGGACCTGGTGACGGCCGAGGGCCACGTCGTGTGCGGCCACTGCCTGCAGTGCCGGATCGGCGAGGCGCACCTCTGCCGGCGCACGTCGATCATCGGCGTGGACCGGGACGGCGCCTTCGCGGACTACATCGCGATGCCCGCGTCGAACGTGATGCGCCTCGACGGCATCCCCGCGGAGACGGGCGCCATCATGGACCCGACCGGCAACGCCGTGCACACGGTGCTCGAGGGCCGGATGGTGGCGGCGAGCCGCGTGCTGGTGATCGGCTGCGGCCCGATCGGCTGCTTTGCCGTCGGCGTGGCGCGCGCGGCCGGCGCCGCGCTGGTCATCGCCAGCGACCTCAACCCGCGGCGGCTCGAGCTGGCCCGCGCCATGGGCGCGCACGTGACCCTCGACCCGGCGAAGGACGACGTCCCCGCGCGCGTGCACGAGCTCACCGACGGCGACGGCGCCGACCTCGTCTGCGAGATGAGCGGGCACCCGGCGGGACACGCCCAGGCCTTCGCCTCCGCCCGCCTGGGCGGCCGCGTGAACATGCTGGGCACGCCGAGCCGCACCACCGAGGTGGACTTCGCGCGCGACGTGATCTTCAAGGGCCTCACCCTCTACGGCGTCACCGGTCGCCGCATGTACGACACCTGGGACGCGATGCGCCGGTTCATCCGGTCGGGCCAGCTCGACCCGCGCCCCGTCATCACCCACCGCTTCCCCCTCGACCGCATCGCCGACGCCATCGGCGTCATCAAGGACGGCCAGGCGGGCAAGGTGATCCTGGAGATCGGAGCATGAGCCGCACACTCGACCGCCGCCTGGGCACGGAGCTCGCCGCCTTCCGCGCCGAGGGCGTCTACAAGAAGCTCAACTACCTGGAGAGCCCGCAGGCGGCGCGCGTGCGCATGGAAGGCCGCGGCGAGGTCATCATCCTCTCCTCCAACAACTACCTCGGCCTGAGCAACCAGCCGGAGGTGGTGGCCGCGGGCAAGGCGGCGCTCGACCGCTACGGGGCCGGCACCGCCTCGGTGCGGTTCATCTGCGGCACCTTCGACGTGCACCGCGACCTGGAGGCCGCCTGCGCCCGGCTGGTGGGCACCCCGGCGAGCCTCAGCTTCGTGAGCTGCTGGAACGCCAACGAGGCGACGCCCGGGACGCTGCTCGGCGAGCAGGACATCGTCATCAGCGACCAGCTCAACCACGCGTCCATCATTGACGGGATCCGGCTGGCCAAGGCGATCACGAAGTGCCAGACCGCGGTCTACCGCCACGGCGACCTCGATCACCTCGTCGAGCTGCTCACCGCGGCGAAGGACCGCCGGGTGCGCATGGTGATCACCGACGGCGTGTTCTCGATGGAGGGCGCGATCGCGAAGCTGCCGGAGCTGGTGGAGCTCTGCCGCGCACACGACGCGGTGCTGGTGGTGGACGACTCGCACGCGACGGGCGTGCTCGGCGAGCGCGGGCGCGGCACCGCCGAGCACTTCGGCCTGGTGGGGGAGATCGACATCATCACCTCGACGCTGGGCAAGGCGCTGGGCGGAGCGGCGGGCGGGTTCGTCGCGGCCTCGGAAGAGGTGTGCGACTATCTCACCCAGCGCGCCCGCCCGCAGCTCTTCTCCAACGCGCTCCCGCCCACGGTGGCGGCCAGCTCGCTCGCCAGCATCGAGTACCTCGAGCAGCATCCGGAGCGGGTGGCCACGCTGCGCGCCAATGCCGCCTGGTTCCGCGAGCAGCTCCTTGGCCTGGGCTTCAAGCCGCACCCGGGTGAGACGCCGATCATTCCCGTGATCCTGGGCGAGACCGCCGCCGCGATCCGCATGAGCGAGATGCTGCTGGACGAAGGGGTCTTCGTCACGGGGTTCGGCTTTCCGGTGGTGCCCCAGGGCGCGGCGCGGGTCCGCTGCCAGGTGTCCGCCGCCCACACCCGCGAGGACCTCGACCAGGCGCTCGCCGCCTTCGCCAAGGTGGGGCGCCGGCTCGGCCTGATCTGAGCCGGGCTGGCCCCCTCTTTGCACTCCTGCCCCTCCGGACGGCCGCGAACCGCGGCCCGTGCCAAGCCCTAAACAACTGCCACATCGCGTTTTAGGAGCCTGCCCCGACGCCCGGGTCAGGCCCCGCAGTCGGTCGAACTGCAAAGCGGGGTCGCGTTTTTCGACCGGCCGAACCAGCCACATTCAGGGAGACGGGTCCGATGAGCCTGCTCAGCCGCAGCATCCCGATGATCGCGTTCGCCCTTGCGCTGAGCGCCCAGGATGCGCGCGCGCAGGACGTGGTGCGGGGGGAGGATTTCCGCTGGTACATCGGCGGCCAGGCCGGCGCCTTCATCCTGCGCACGCCGAACCAGACGCGCGGGGCGATCCCGATGGCCGGCGGCCACGTGCTGATCAAGTCGCGCCGGGGGGCGGTGTACCTTGCCGTCGAGGAGGCGTTCGGCGACGACCAGCAGAGCAGCTACGTGGACTACAGCGCCGGCGGCGGCCCCCAGCCGGTGACCTTCACCGACGTGCGCCGCTACAGCTTCGGCCTCATGGTCTTCCCCATCTACGGCCACATGCAGCCGTACCTCGGCGTCGGCGGCGGCATCATGCACGTCGTGTCGCCGGAGCCCCTGGCGGGCGGCTCGCCGTCGCTGGCGTCGGAAGTCGGCAGCAGCGGCTTCGGCTCGCTCTTCGCCGGCCTGCAGTTCCGCGTGGGGGGGATGAGCGCCTTCGGCCAGTACCAGATCCAGACGGTGCCGTCCTACCAGTTCGTCACCAGCGGCGGCGTGCTTGCGGCCGAGGGGCGGCTGATCAGCGGCGCGGTGCACACGCTGACGGGCGGGCTCCGGGTGAGCCTGGGCCGTTCGCGGGAAGACCTCTAGGACTCAGGGCGACGCGTCGGGCTCGCGCCACGGCCGGGACAGCCAGCGCGAGCCAGCTTCGACGAAGCGCAGCGGCCATTCCTCGGCGCGCGTGATGCCGATGCGGCGCGTCGCGGCCACCCGGGC
Organism: uncultured Gemmatimonadota bacterium; assembly: GCA_946480845.1. The sequence goes on along the minus strand of CAMLLJ010000028.1, from coordinate 1,280 downwards.
CGGGCGCGCGCCGCGCACCACCACGACGTCGGACCCCAGCATCATCAGGCCATCGAGATCGCGCGTAATGCCCAGGGCCCGGCAGAGCTTGCCGGGCCCTGAGCACAGCTGGCGGTCGGGCACCGCGCCGCGCCGCTCCCGCATGACCTCGAGGCCGTCCACCGGCTCGAGCGCCCGCACCAGCACGGCCGCCGCCTCTCCCTCCGCCGCCGCCACCAGGTTGGCGCACCAGTGCATGCCGTACGACCGGTAGACGTACCAGAGCCCCGGCGCGCCGAAGATGGACGCGTTGTGCACCGTGCGCCGCCCGGCGAACCCGTGCGACGCGGGATCGATGACCCCGAGGTACGCCTCCGTCTCGACGATGCGGCCGGCGGTGACCGCTCCGCCGATGCGCGAGACCATCACGGTGCCGATCAGCTCCGCCGCCACCACCTCCGCGGGCCGGGCGAAAAAGCGAACGGGCAGCGTGGCTGCCCGTTGCGTCCTGCTCATTCCGCCGGCTTCTTCGCCCGGGGGCGGCCGGGCTTGCGGGGCGGCCTGGCGGGCTTCGCATCCGGTGCCTTCGCGTCGGGCACCTTCACGTCAGCAGCGCTTCCCTCGGCGGCTCTCGCTGCCGGTGCCTTTGCCGCCTTCTTGCGGGTGCTTCCCTTCGCCGACTTGCGCGCGGGCTTTGCAGCCGGCACCGCATCGGGCTCGGCGTCAGCCCGTGCCGGTGCTTCGACCGGGGCGGCGGCTTCGGCGCCGGCGGGCGCATCCACGCTCACGACGCCGACGAGCGGAAGCTCGCCCGGTCGGGCCGGTGCGCGCGAACCGCGCCGGAACCGGATGCCCGGCCGCGCGACCGCCGCTGCCGGGGCGCTCTCCGCGGCCGGTGCCGCCGCGGAGCCGTTGGCCCCTGCGGGCCGTGCCGCGGCAGGCGCCGGCGCGCCTCCGCGGCGGGTGAGGGCGATCTCGTAGGCGTCGTCGCCGACCTTGCGCACGTCGGCCACCTCGGCGTCGTTGGCCTGGCGCAGCAGCCGCGCGAACCGCGGCGCCTCGAGCAGCGGGTCCTCGCGGCCGTGCAGCGCCGCCATGCGCGCGCGGAGCTGTTCGTCGCCCGCGGTGCCGCCCAGCTCGAGCAGCGCCTCAGACATGAGCTGGAAGGCGCGCGCGAGCGGCAGCCCGGTATCGGAGCGCGCGGGCGTGGCCTCGCGGCCGCCGCCGCCGGCCGCCGCGGCCGGCGGCGCCGCCTCGGCGCCCTCCTCGCGCTCCCGGCCGCGCCCGCGGCCGCGCCCACG
>CAMLLJ010000027.1 GCA_946480845.1 uncultured Gemmatimonadota bacterium | reverse complement strand
GCCGCAGGTGGTGTCCACCAGCACGCAGCCGATGGCGCGGAGCCGCTCGAAGTCGCGGATGGTGACGCCGAACGCCGGCATGATGACGACGTCCTCCGGCGTGATGCCGGAGAAGTCGAAGTCGCGGTCGGGATCGTGCGCCAGGATGGTGACGCCCATCGCCCGGAGCTTGGCGTTCACGTGGGGGTTGTGGATGATCTCGCCGACGAGGAAGAGCCGCCGGTCGGGGAACTTGAGGCGGGACTCGTAGGCGTAGTCCACGGCGCGGTCCACGCCGTAGCAGAAGCCGAACTCGCGGGCGAGCCGGAAGGTGAGCGGCCCGGCCTCCAGCCGGTAGCCGCCCAGGCGGAGCGCGTCCACCACCGCGCTGTGGTAGTCGGTGGTGAGCTGCCCCTCGATCTCCGCCTTGAGCCCGAAGCCCCGCCGGAAGTACGTGCCGTTCATGCCCGTAATCTACACTCCCGGGACCGCACTATCCGGCCGGCACGGGCCCACGGGAACGCCGCGGAACGAGCCGGTGAGCGTGACGGAATCGGGCGTGTCGAGGCGCTTCGCCTCCACGGTGAAACGGCCGGCGAGCCGGTCGCCGGCCTGGCTCAGCGTGACGGTGCCCCGCCTCCCGCGCCATGCCGCCACGTTGGTCGAGTCGAGCCAGCGCGCCCCCACGCCGGCCGCCGGATGGCGCGCACTGGCGGCGCCAGTGCTCACCGGGTAGCTGCCCGCAGCGGGCTCGCCGGCCGCGTACAGCGCGATCGCGACGCCGGTGTCGCCCGAGATCGCCAGCAGCGCAATGGGCCCCGCGCCGCAGCGCGTGGCGCTCGCCGGCAGCTCGGCCGCGCCGGTGTCCGCGCCGGTCCAGGCGACCTCCACCGACGGCCCCCCGCCCGCGCATGCGGCGGCGCCGATCAGCGCACCGGCGAGAAGACCAGGTCGAAGCGCCATTTGCCTCCGGTGTCGGGGGAGATGGGATGACTGAGGTCGAGCCGGATCAGCGTGGTCCGGAGCAGCGGGCTGTACACCGAGACGCCGATGCCGCCGCCCACGAGCGCCCGCGAGCCGAAGAGGTCGCCGGCCGGCGCCGCCTGGCCGGCATCGACGAAGAGCACCGGGCGGATCGTCCCCCGGAGCGGCGAGACGTCGAGCTGCGCGGCCCAGAAGGCGGCGCCGGTGAGCGAGCCGTACTCGAAGCCGCGCACCGTCTGCATGCCGCCGAGGCGGAAGCGAAGCTGCGGCGGCGCATCGGCGCTCGCGAGGCCGGCCTTCACTCGCGCCGTGAACCCGCGCGCGCCGCCGCGCCCGTGGCGCAGCTCGCCCATCAGCCGCCCCGCCGTCGTCCCTTCCCCCGCCATACCCTCCACCGCGAGCGACCAGCGGTAGGGGCCAAAGCCGGTGAGCCGGACCGAGCCGATGCCGTAGTCCCCGTCGGCAACCGGCGGGTTGGGCGGGAAGATCCCCGTGCCGCCGAGGGCATCGTTGACCGCCGACTTCGCGGCGCGCTCCACCGAGCGCTGCCGCTCGCCGCGGAGCGACACCTGCAGGTCGAGCGTGGGCCTGAGTGACGTGACGTAGCCGAGTGCCGCGCCGGTGGCCAGGTAGTAATCGGCGTGATCGTGCGCGGTGAAGAGGGCGTTGGCCGAATTGGCCATCGTCCGCCCGGGCGAGAAGGGATCCACATCGGCCAGGTCGCGCTGGATGCCGATCGAAAGCCGGCCTCCCGGCGCATCGCGCACGACGCTCAGCCGCCCGGCCGCGCGCTGGTCGCTGAAGCCATAGCGCGCCGTGACATAGGCGTCGGTGAAGCTCATGCCGGGGACCCGCGCGCGAAACCCGGCGCCGAGGGAGATCCCCTGCACCCGGTTGTACTGGATCGCGTCGGCCAGGTACTCGTAGGCGAAGGTGGCCGTGCGCCGGCCGGTGAGCGCCTCCGGCAGCTCCTCGGCGATGCGTGCCAGCTCCGAGCGCGCCTCGCGCACGCGGCGGTCATCCTCGGGCACGCCGGCGAACTCCAGCGAATCGGTCCAGCCGCGATACTGCGCCAGCGAATCGTTCGAGGGCCGGTGCACCTCGTAGCGCCCGCCGGGCCAGCGATCGGCGTAGCTCCACGCGCGCGTGTCGTCGTCATCGTCATCGCGCGCGTCGCGCAGCGAATCCTGTCGCGCCTCGCGCCCGCGCTCGCGGATCACCACGCGCTCCGAGTCGGAGGCCGCCGAGTCGGGAAGCGGCAGCGAGAAGACGACGGGCTGCCCGGTGTTGATCTCGTAGTCGTCGAAGGTGGTGACGGCCTGGAAGGGGATCACCACGTCCGTGATGATGGGGATCCGCACGGTGCCCGACACCGACTGCCGGTAGGGCATCCAGTAGCGCCCGTCCTGGAGCGAGTACTCGAGGTCGGCGTCGATGGTGAGCAGCCGATTGATCAGGCCGTTCACCCGGCGCGCCGAGGTGGTGTCGCCGCGCTCCGAACCCTCCGGCCGGGTCCAGAGCTGGGTGCCGACGTAGCGGAAGGTGAAGCGCACGACTTCGGCCGTCTCCGCGTCGAGCCAGAGCCGTCCGGCCACGAGCGCCGGGCCGACCACGCGCGGGATCACCTGCACCGCATAGAGCTTGAGCCGCGGGCCGCCCGGGACCACGACCGAAAGACTGTCGAGCAGGTCGAAGTGATAGGCCGCCTCGTAGCCCGCGCCCAGCGGGTGCAGCGCGCCGGTGGCCGGGAACTCGTTGCTGAAGATGCGCACCGAGTCGCCGATGCCGCGCGGCACGAACCAGGGCCGGTCGAAGACGCTGGAGAGCCTGAGGCTCTCCGAGCGGCTCCGGTAGCGGCGGCCGGTGACGTCCACCCGGAGGTCATTCGGCCGCTGCCAGGCGACCAGGGCATCCTGCTCCTCCACCGCCGCCGTCGAGGCCCCGCCCCAGCGCCGCCTGCCCAGTGAGACGGTGAGCCGGTAGCGGATGTGCGCGCGATAGTCGGAGACGAGGGTGTCCTGGGCCCGGTGCCGCGCGGCCGCCCGGACCACCAGCGCCCTGGTGGCCGGGTTTGCGTACGTCGTTCGGATCGTGTCGGGGGGAGCCTGCTGCAGTGCGACGGCGAGAAGGACTGCTAGGTGTGCGCCCATTTGCTCCGGCCGTCGCGGTGAAGCCCGTATGCCTTGAGCCGCCGCCAGAGGGTGGTCCGGCTGATGCCCAGCTCCCTGGCGGTCTCGGCGAGCTTCCAATTATGCGAATCGAGCGTCCGGACGATAGCCTCCCGCTCCCGCTCGGCCAGCGTGGTGGGGCCTTCGGAGCCGGGGATGAACATCGCCTCCCCCACCTCCATGGCGCCGATCCGGAGCGGCCGGAGCCGGCCGCCGATCGCCGCGAGGCGGGGCATCAGGTCCTGGGCCCCCTCACTCAGGTCGGTGTCGCTCAGGGTATTGCGGGCCTGCTGGTTGGCGTAGAGGATACGTCCTTCGGCGTCGAAGACGACGACGCCCTCGCTGAATCCATCGAGGAGGGCCTTGGCGAGCGGCGAAAACACGCTCGGCATGCTGGTCGGGGTCGCGGCGTCTGGCATAGGGAAAAGTACGCCTGATCGGGGTGGAAGTTTCAGTTGGGGACGTATCCGCCCTTCTTCTGGAGTCGTTCGAGCCGCCCTGGGCGACACAACGCTTGACAGCGGGCCTGAATCGCCACTATATAGCTGAATAGTCATATGGTTGGATATCCCACATCCCGGACCCCATGACCGCACTCGGTTTCGCGCTCGCCGCGCTGATCGGCCTGTCCCTCGGCATGCTCGGCGGCGGCGGCTCGACGCTCACCGTGCCGGTCTTCGTCTACGTCCTGGGCTTCGACCCGAAGGCGGCCATCGCCATGAGCCTCCCGGTGGTTGGGGCGACGAGCCTGGTCGGGGCCGCGAGCCACTGGCGGTCGGGCCAGGTGCAGGTGCGGACCGCGGTGCTCTTCGGGGTGGTGGCGATGGCCGGCTCCTTTCTCTCCGCGCGCCTGCTGGCGCCACGGGTGAGCGGGGCGCTCCAGCTCGCGCTGCTCGCGATCGTCATGGTGGCGGCCGCGGTGTCGATGTTCAGGAATGCGGGAGGCCGGAAGCAGGCAGAGGGCAAGGCGCCCGTGCCTGCGCCGCTGCCGCTGCTCGCGCTCGTGGCGCTCGGCGTGGGGACGCTCACCGGTCTGGTGGGGATCGGCGGCGGGTTCCTGATCGTGCCCGCGCTCGTGCTGCTGGCGCACGTGCCGATGAAGCAGGCGGTGGGCACCTCGCTGCTGGTGATCGCGATGAACACGTTCTCGGGCTGGGCCGGCTACGCGACACACACGGACGTGCCGTGGGGCTTCCTCGCGGCCTTCACCACGGTGGCCATCGCAGGGATCCTTGGCGGGGTGCACCTGACCCGCTTCGTTTCGCAGGCACAGCTCAAGCGGGCCTTCGCCGTGTTCCTGCTCTGCGTCGGCGCGTTCATGCTCTACCAGAACCGGCACGCCCTCGTGCCGCACCACACCGTGCCCGCCGCGGCGGGCTAAGCCAGGAGACACGATGCTGCTCAGGCGCTTCTACGACACGCCGCTCGCGCAGGCGAGCTACCTGGTCGGCTGCCAGGCCACGGGCGAGGCCCTGGTCGTCGATCCCAACCGCGATGCGGAGCAGTACGTCGCCGCGGCCGAGGCCGAGGGACTGCGCATCACCCACATCACGGAAACGCACATCCACGCGGACTTCGTGAGCGGGAGCCGCGAGCTGGCCGCGCGCACCGGCGGCCGGCTGCACCTCTCCGCCGAAGGCGGGAGCGACTGGCAGTATGCCTTCGCCAAGGCGGACGGCGCGGTGCTGCTGCGCGACGGGGACAGCTTCAAGGTGGGGAACGTCCGCGTGGACGTGCTGCACACGCCGGGGCACACGCCCGAGCACCTGGCATTCATGATCACGGACACCGCCGCCACCGACCGCCCGATGGGCGTCTTCACCGGGGATTTCATCTGCGTGGGCGACGTGGGGCGGCCCGACCTGCTGGAGAAGGCGGCCGGCATTTCCGGCACGATGGAGGCGAGCGCCCGCCAGCTCTACGCCTCGCTGCAGCGCTTCAAGACGCTGCCGCCGTGGCTGCAGCTCTGGCCGGCGCACGGCGCGGGCTCGGCCTGCGGCAAGGCGCTCGGCGCCGTGCCGCAGACCACGCTCGGCTACGAGACGCTGGTGAACTGGGGGCTCACCGCTTCGAGCGAGGACGAGTTCGTGCGCGGCGTGCTCGAGGGCCAGCCGGCGCCGCCGACCTACTTCGCGCAGATGAAGCGGATCAACCGCGACGGCCCGCGCGTGCTGGGCGCCCGCTCGCGGCCGAAGGCGCTGGCCCCGGCCGACCTCGCGCCGGCGCTCGAGCGAGGCGCACTGGTCGTGGACACGCGCGCCGCGGCCGCGTTCGCCGCGGGCCACGTCCCCGGCACGATCAACATCCCGCTCAACGGGGCGTTCACGGGATGGGCAGGGTGGCTCGTCCCCTACGACGCCGACTTCCACCTCATCGTGAACGACGGGGGCCGTACCCTCGACGACGCGGTGCGCAACCTCGCGATGATCGGGCTCGACCGGATCGCCGGCTGGTTCGGGCCCGACGCGATCTCGGCGTGGCCCGCGCCGGGGCGCACCCTCGACGTCGTGGCGCAGGTCAAGCCCGCGGACATCGCCGACCGGGTCCGGAACGGCAAGGTGACCGTGATCGACGTGCGCGCGGAATCGGAGTGGGACGCGGGGCACCTGCCCGGCGTGGTCAACATCCCGCTCGGCTCCCTGCCCGGCCGGCTCGACGAGATTCCCGCGGACCGCCCGGTCGTGCTGCAGTGCCAGGGGGGCGGCCGCTCGGCCATCGCCACGAGCATCCTCCAGGCGAACGGCTTCGGCGATGCCGCCAACCTGGCCGGCGGCTTCCGCGCCTGGAAGGCGGCGGGGTTGCCGGTCGAGCAGGACGACGCACCGGTGCCCTCGTGAGCGAGCGGCTCGGGGACGGGCGCCTGGCGCGGCTCGCGGACTGCTTCAAGGGGCTCGCGGAGCCGGCGCGGCTCCGCATCCTCTACACGCTGGGGCGGGGTGAGCTGACCGTCTCGCAGCTCATCGAGGAGACCGGCCTCGGGCAGGCCAACGTCTCGAAGCATCTCCAGGTCCTGCGCGCGGCCGGCTTCGTCGAGCGGCGGAAGGAAGGGCTCTTCGTGTACTACAGCCTGGCCGACGGCGACGTGCTCCAGCTCTGCAACCTGGTGTCGCGCCGGGTGGAGCGGCAGGCCGAGGCGGACCTGCGCGCCTTCCCGAAGGGCGCATGAAGCAGCAGCGGATCGTCGAGGCGGCGCGGTCCACGCTGGTGCGTGAGGGGCTGGCGGGCTGGACGATGGAGCGGGTGGCGCGCGAGGCGGAATGTGCCAAGGGGCTGGTGCACTACCACTTCCGCACCAAGGCGGAGCTGCTCGCCGTGGTGGCGGCATCGCTGCGGCGGGAGCGCGCGACGCGGCGGACCGACGCCTTCCGCGCGCGGGGCGCCGCCGCGCTCGACGCGCTCTGGCAGGTGCTGGTGCGGGAAGTGGCGACCGGCGAGGCGGCGGCGTGGCTCTCGCTCGCGTCGCTGCCGGAACCCACCGTGCGGGATGCGCTGCTCGCCTCGCACGAGGAGCTGGAACGGCTCGGCGCCGCGGCGGGCGCCGCGCTCGATACGGCCGAGCTGTCGGAGCCCGCGCTCCGCATGCTGGTGGCCGCGCTCGATGGCCTCCAGCTCCCGCTGGTGCTCGGCGAGGACCCCGAGCCGGTGCGCGAAGCGTACGACAGGATCTGGCTGACCGCGCTCTCCTGACATCCCGGGGCGCTAGCGCCGCCGACCGGGACCTTTCCTTCCCCTTCCCTTCCCCTGATGCCGCTGCCGGTGCCGCCCCCTTGGCGGCTCGTCGCGGTCGGTGCTCCGCTCCTGCCGGGGCAGGCGATCGAGCGCGTCGCGCAGGTCGTCGAGGGTGTCGGCCACGGTGGCGGGATGGTTGCCGCGCCGGACGGCGAAGCGGAGCGGGCGGTCGATGGGTGCCAGGTCGCCGTTCCGGAGCCGGCGGGCCTGGCCCTCGCGCAGCGTCACCTGGGCAATGCCACGGCCGTCGTGCACCAGGTAGTCGAGCGGGACCATGTCGCCCTTCACGCGCATGCTGTCCGGGAGCGCGAGCAGCCGCTCGCGCACGCCGTCGTCCACCAGCGCGGCGGGATCGAGCGAGACCCTCGAGCGGATGAAGGTCTCCCAGCTCTCGACGCCCTCGCGCTGGAGCTGGCCGCGGAGGTTCGCGGCGAGCGAGGGGCGGTCGATGTTGGTGAGCGCGCCGCCGGAGCGGCGCCAGAGCTCGTCCAGCGTCTCCACGGCACGGCGCACGCGCGCCTGGTCGGGATGGATCGTCTCGCCCTCGAGCAGTGCCTCGGCCAGCGCATCGATCGCGGCGCCGCGGTGCTCGGGCGGGAAGCGGCCTTCCAGCATCTCCATGTCGCTGTCGAGCTGGAAGCCGAAGTACTCGCGCGCGCGGGTCACGGTGACGCGCTGGTGCTTGCGCGGGCCGCCGACCGAGAGCTTCGCCGGGCCCCAGGTCGCGTGCTCGGCGATGAGGTCGTACGGCAGCGTGGTGCCCTCGATGGCCGCGCGCGCCACGCCGAACCGGTCGGCGAAGAAGCGCAGGTTCCCCGCCACCGCGCCCCAGCTCCCCGCCACCGAGGTCTTGGACACCCGCGCCTCCTGGCCGTCGGCGGTGCGCTCGTCGATGACCAGGTCGAAGGGCATGATGCGCGCGAGCAGGTCGGCGAAGCGCTTGCGCATCTCCTTCGACACGTAGGGGAGCGTCTTCGGGAGGGGCACCTCGAGCGCCCGGTATACCGACGCGGTGCCCAGGGCGATGTCCTCGATCGCCTTCACCAGCACGCCGCGCCGCTCGGCCCACTCCTCGAGGCCGTCCTCGAACAGGTGCCGCGGGAGCCCGTACACTTCCCCGAGATAGCCGTGCTGGTTCACCGCCTCGGCGTAGACGTTGTATGCCGTCAGGTGGTCGCTGCCGTTGGAGACGAGGCCGTGCAGGTCGCGCTCGTCGCGGGTCATCCGGTGCAGCGAATCGATGTTGGAGCACACGGCGACGACCGGTGTGAGCTCGGGGTCGGCGTGCACCAGCAGCTCGCCCCAGGCGCGGTCCACCGGGAGCGCCTCCACCTCGCGGCCGTAGCGGGTGAGGCGGCCGCTCTCGATGAGCCCCCGGGCGCCCAGCGTGGCGAGCGCCCGGCGGTACGCGGTGCGGTCGAGCGGAACCGGCAGGTCGAGCTCCTGCGCGTCCACGCCGAGCGCGGCACAGGTGATGGCCACCCGTTCGGCGTCCCCGGCGAGCTGGAACTCGGGCGGGGTGGGCACCAGCTCCTCGAAGACGAGATCGCGATCACTCAGGATCCACACCTCGCCGCCCGGCACCCGCCCGTGCACGCGGCCGGCCATCTGGAGGATCTCATTGGCGCCGAGGTACATCCGGTGCAGCACGTTGCGGCCGCGCTCGACGACGTTGCCGTAGCGCGCGTCGTAGATCACCACGGTGTCGAGCCCGCGCACGTTGAGCGCGCTCTGGCCTGCCGCCGTCATGGCGAGGAGCCAGGGGCGCTCGACCTCGGAGTCGAGGAAGGGGCGGATCACCCGGATCGGCTCCCCGCCATGGTAGAACGCCGTGGTGAGCCGCTTCCACTGCTCGCCGAGCTGGGTGGCGAGCTTCTCGACCTCGGCGCGCGTGGGGACGAACACCGCGACCCCGCGCTTCTCCTTGATGATGCGGCGCACGAAGCGCTCGTCGAGGAACTCGAGCGGCTGCTGGGCCACGACCTCGACGCGCGCGGTCAGCTTCGGGTCGAAGGCGCGGGTCACGAGCACCTCGCTGCTGCCGAGGTACTTCGCGTAGAAGGCGGGATCGACGGTGGCGCTGAGCCAGATGAAGCGGCACCCGGTGCGCTTGCCGAGCGCCAGGCAGAGCTCGAGCTCGGCGGAGGTCTGGTGGATCTCGTCCACCACGATGGTGTCGTGCCGGGAGATCAGGTCGTCCTGGAACCAGCGGCGGGCGATCCCGGTGGTGACGACGACGACGTTCCACGACGGCGTCTCCGGCGTCGCCTCGCGCTCCCGGTTGACCACGCCGAAGGCGAGCGGCTCGCGCAGGATGGACTCGGCGATCGGCCGGATGCCCAGCGTCTTGCCGGTGCCGGTGCCGGCCACGATGCCGAAGGCCTTCCCCTCGCCGGCCCATTCGCGCAGCTCCTGCCCGTGCTCCCGCTCCAGCAGCGTGTCCACGTGGAGCCCGAGCGCCAGCTCGATCGTCTCGCAGGCAGCGCGCGTCGGGGCGATGACGATGACGCGGCCGCGGGGATGCGGGGCTCGCCGGTACGCTTCGGGATCGATCGGGAGGTGGTGGTCGCGGGTGGGGTGCATGGAAGGAATGAACGGCCCGCCGGGGGAAAAGCGCAAGCAGAGTCTACAGCGTGCGCACCACCCGGCAGGGCTGCCCGAGCGCGAGCACGCCGGCCGGGACGTCGCGCGTGACCACGCTGCCCGCGCCGATCGTCGTCTCGTCGCCGATGGTCACGCCGGGAAGGACGATGGTGCCGGCCCCGAGCCAGGCGCCCCGGCCGATGGTGACCGGCGCGGCGTCGGTCCGGTAGGGGACCGCACCGGGTGCGAGCGACGACCGGTCCGCGATGATGCGGTCGGCGGCGCGCAACGGGTGCTTCGCCGTCAGGAGCTGGACGCCGGGCCCGAGCAGCACGTCGGCACCGATGCGGATCGGCGCCGCGTCGAGCAGGACCGCGTTCACGTTGATGAACGTGCGCGCGCCGATGCTCACGTGCGCGCCATACTCGCAGAAGAACGGGGGCTCGATCCAGACGTCCTCGGCGATGGCCCCGAGGAGCTGCTCCAGGAGGGCGCGGCGGCCGGCCGCGTCGGTCGAAACCGTCGCGTTGTAGCGGGCCACGAGCGCCCGGGCGCCGTGCGCCAGCGCCAGCAGCCCGGCGTCACGCGGGTCGTAGTACTCCCCGGCCAGCATCCGCTCGCGCTCGGAGCGGCCGGTCACCGGGGCTCCAAAGCGTGCCGCTCCCTCGCCGTCACGACCCCGGGCGGTGGCCCGATTCCGGTGCCGCCGCAGCCACCGGATGCCAGAAGGTGATCTCCGGAGGTCCGGCGAGGAACGCGGGCGCGCGTTCCCGGAAGGCGAGAATGTGCGCCGTCTGGAGATGCGGGCCGCTGTAGGCCTGCTCGCTCTCCCACTCCTCCACCAGGAGGAGCCGGTGGGGATCCGCGCTTCCCTGGAACAGCTCGATGCCGCGGCATGCCGGCTCCTGCGCGACCACCGTCTCGATGAGCGCGGCCAGCTCCTCGCGCGCCACATCGGCCATGCCCTCGAGCGCGCGATAGGTGATGACGACAGTGACCTGGTCGTAGATCATGAATGCCTCGCTGGGATGTTCCGGCGCAGGCTCAGCCGTGGGCGGCCTTCCACCCGATCCATACGCCCGCGATGCCGCCCGCCACGCTCACGGCGGCGTTGATCGCCGCCAGCGCCGCTGCATCGCGCCGGATCAGGTAGAGCGATTCGAGCCCGAACGCCGAGAATGTCGTAAAGCCGCCGCAGAACCCGGTGATCAGCAGCAGGCGCATGCCGGGGCTCAGGGCATCGCGGTGCTCGACCCAGCCGGCAAGCAGCCCGACGAGCAGGCAGCCGCCGAGGTTGACGGCGAGGGTGCTGAGCGGGAAGCGCCAGCCGAGGGTGTGATGCAGCACCAATCCGCCGAGCTTGTACCGCGCGATGGAGCCCAGGCATCCGCCGAGGCCGACGGCGAGCGTGGCGTTCACCGGACCAGCCCGCCCCGCTCCACGACCCCGATCACCGTCCCGGTGTTGCAGTCGAGCCGGAGCAGCTCGTACTCGTTCACGCCGTAGCGGCCGCCGGCCACGGCATAGTCGGCGCGCTGGCTGGCGGCGCGGAGGAAGACGATCCGGGTGCCGTCGCGCGGGTCCACCATCGGGCTCCGGCATCCGGAGCCCGCTATGGTGTCGCCGGGCTGGATCCGGTCGGCGGGGTCGGCCGGCTCGAAGCGGTGCGGCGCGTCGACGGCGGTGCGCGCCGTGGCGTCGGAGGGAAAGGATCCGCCCACACCGAGCGAGCACCCGGCAGCGGCGGCAATGGCAAGGGCGGCGAGCGCGGCCTGCGTCCTCACTGGAGGCGCGTCCCTGACAGCTCCTCGTCGAGGCGGACGAGGGCGAGCGCCTCGTCGTACTCGGCGGAGAGCATGAAGGGGCGGCGTTCGTCGCGGCAGGCGTAGATGTGCCGGTCGGTCGGGGGCATGGGCAACTCCAGGAGCCGGTGGCCGGGGACCCAGCGCAGCTCGCCTTCGGCGCACCAGGCGAGCGCCGGCCGCGGGCCGTCGAAGGGCAGCTCGGCGTGGTACACCGCGGTCCACCAGTTGTACGCGGTGGGCGAGGTTTCGACCAGCGTGCCGAGGAGGCGCACTTCGGGCACCGCGATGCCCGCTTCCTCGCGCAGCTCGCGGATGGCGGCGGCGCGCGGGCTCTCGAACGGCTCGAGCTTGCCGCCGACCGGCACCCAGAGCCCGCGGTTCGGCTCGCGGGCGCGATGGAGCATCAGGTCGTCGCCGCGGTGGGTGAGGAGGCAGAGCACGGCGTTCCGCTTGAGGCCGTGGACCGGGGGCGACTGCTGCACCGTTATCCGCCCACGCGCTCGCGCACCGCCGCGATGCTGCGGACGGGCCGCACCTCGACGCACCCGACCCGCGCCCACGGAAACCCCTGCGCGATCCGCAGCGCCGCCTCCATGTCCTCCGCCTCGATGAGGTTGAACCCGCCGAGCAGCTCCTTCGTCTCCGCGAAGGGACCGTCGGTGGCCCGGCTCCGCCCGTTCCGCACCCGCAGCGACTTCGCGGTGGGCACGTCCTCGAGCATCTGCGACTCGAGCAGGCGCCCCTCGCCGCGCAGCGCATCGGCGTGGGAGAGGCAGTCGCGCATCATGGCGTCGGCTTCGGCCTGGGGCAGCTCGCCGAGCAGGGCCGGATCCAGGTAGATCAGGAGCATGAACTGCATCAGGTGTCGAGCACCGCTTTCTCGAATCGGAGGTGGGTGACTCCGGGCGCCGCCACGGTCTCCACGAGCTGCAGCCCGCCGAGATCGCTGACCCCTTCAAAGAGCCGCTCGCCGGCACCGAGGAGGATGGGCACCTGGCTCAGCAGCATTTCGTCCACGAGCCCGGCGCGGAGGTACTGGCCGGCCGCCTGCGCGCCGCCGGCGAGCGCCACGTCCTTCCCGCGGGCCGCCTGCCGCGCCTGGGCCAGCGCCGATTCGATGCCGTCGGTGACGAAGGTGAAGGTGGTCCCTCCCTCGAGCGGAAGCGGAGGGCGGGCGTGGTGCGTGAGGACGAAGACGGGATGATGGAACGGCGGGGTATCCCCCCACCAACCGTTCCACGGCTTCTCAGCCTTCCACGGGCCGGGATGGCCGCCGAACATGTTGCGGCCCATGATGGTCGCGCCGATGCCGGCCGCGGCCTGGTCCACGACGCGCGAGCTCTCGTTGACCTCGCCGCCCTCGAGCCCATGCGGCGCGCGCCACGACGCGAGCACCGTGACCCAGTCGTGCAGCCGCTCGCCGCCTTCCCCGAGCGGTTCCTTCGGGCTCTGGTTCGGTCCGGCGACGAAGCCGTCGAGCGACAGGGAGATTCGCAGGCGCAATCTCGACACGATGGGCAATCTGGGATGCGCCGGACCGGGTGGCAAGGCGAGCGGGGCGGCTGCTACCGGTCGAGCAGCGGGAGATAAGCGCGCCAGGGCCCCACGGCATCGCGATACTGCTTCGCCAGCACGCGCGCCGTCTGCGCCACATGCGAGAGATCGTGCGCGGCCCAGGTGGCAAGGAGCTGCTCGAGGGTGACCCGGCCGAGCTCGGGGTGCTCGCCTTCGAGCGCCAGCTCGCGCGGGCCGAGGTTCCACCCCCGCAGGGTGGCGAGGTTCGCCGCGCGGAGCCGCGCGAACTCCTCCAGCAGCTCCGCGGTGCTCCGGCCCGCGCTCTCGCGCTGCTGGGCGAAGCGGTCGAAAGGCTCGAAGCGCCGGTCCGCGCCCTGGGCGAGGATGATGCGCGCGCGGGGGATCCAGTCGGTGCGATCGCCGTGGATGAGGTGACCCACGTTGTCGAAGGCGCTGAAGGTCTCCGGACCTTCGTTGGGAGTAGTCCAGGCCTCGGGAAGGCCTTCCAGGAGCGCGCGGAAGGTGGCCGGCGTACGCTCGAGGATCTCGAGTGCGCGGTCCAGGTCAAACCGCATGGCCGGCCTCCCGCTCGCGCGCGCAGCGCAGGCACTCGAGCGCGCTGCCGAGGCGAGCCTCACGGCCCGACTCGTCGCGCACCCAGGGACGCACCTGCCACGGTGGATCGTGGCGGACGTGCACGGTGTGGCCGCACTCGAGTTCGGCGATCCACTGCCCTTCGTCGTCCTGGCGGAATCCGATGATGCTGCGAGATGCTTCCATGGATGGAACAATACGCAGAAAGCCCCGCCGGAGGCGGGGCTTTCCGTGTTGGCACCGGGGGACTCAGTCCTCCCAGTCGTCGTAGTCGTACTTGTACTCGTCGTCCCGGTCGCGGCTCCGCTCCTTGCGCCAGCGGTCGTAGTCGTCGCGGTCGCGGTCCTCGAAGCGGCGGCCGTCGCGGTCGCGGTCGTCCCAGTCGCGGTAGTAGCGGCCGTTCCGCTCGTAGACGACGACTTCGCGCACGCCGCGCCGGTCGATCCGGCGGTCGAGGTAGCGGCCGTTCACGTAGTAGAGCGTGACCGGACGGTACCCGTGCCGGCGGAACCAGCCCTGGCCGCGTCCACGGCCGTGCCGCTCGAGCACCACGCGCTCGACCACGATGACCCGCGGGCGGGGGGCAACGCGCCGGACCGGGCGGCGTGAATAGACGGGAGCGGGGCGGCCCGTTTCGATGACTACCCGGGCCCGGGTCTGCGCAGCGGCCTCGCTGGAGAGGGCCGGCGCCAGCGCCATCAGCGCTGCAGGAATCGCGAGACGAAGTGCACGCATGCTGGCCTCGACTGGTGATGGTTGGCACTGCGGAACGCCCTGCCGATAAGCGAACCGCGTGCCATTCCATAACCCGTTGATGCGTGAAGGCTTGCGAAACCGGTTCCCGGCTGGCGTGTCCCGCGGCGAGGACGCACGGCGTAGCTTTTCCCGGCCGCTTCCATACCTTTCCCCGGCACCATCGGACCCGTCGAGGGGAGCGCCGTGCCGGAAGCCTTCAGGATCGCCGTCAGCAAGGACTACCTGGTCTTTTCCTCCGCGCACTTCATCACCATGAAGGGGCATCACTGCGAGGCACTGCACGGGCACAACTACCGGGTCGGCGTCGCCGTGGAGGGCCCGCTCGACGCCGAATCGCTCTTCGTGATCGACTTCAGCGTGATCAAGCAGATCGCCCGCCGCCTGGTGGACGCGATCGACCACCGGGTGCTCCTCCCCACCGGCAACCCGAAGATTGCGGTACATGAGGACGGTGACCGCGTCTCGGTGGACGTCTTCGGCGAGCCGCGCTACGTCTTCCCGCGCCGCGACTGCGCCATCCTCCCCATCGGGAACAGCACCGCCGAGAAGCTCGCCGAGTACCTGGCACTCCAGCTGCGCGACGAGCTGGACGGGCTCGGCGTTTCCCACCTTTCGCGGCTCGAGGTCGAGGTCGAGGAGAGCCCCGGCCAGACCGCGACCTTCCGCCTCACCCCAACCGCCAGGTAGCCATGGCCACCGAACCGACTTTTTCCGGAGCCGCACTCGCCGAGCGCCTGGGGGCGCTTCCCGGCTGGACCGAGGCGGGGAACGCGATCCGCCGCGTCTATACCACCGACGGCTGGCCCACGACGCTGATGCTGGTGAACGCCATCGGCTTCATCTGCGAGGCCGCCGACCATCATCCCGACCTGGCGGTGAGCTGGGGCAAGGTCGAGGTGCGGCTCAACACGCACACGGCGGGCGGCGTCACCGACAAGGACCTCCAGCTCGCCGACGTGATCGAGCGCCAGGCGCTCTGGCGCCCGAAAGGGGGCGCGCTCGCCGGCACGACCAGGAAGTGGGTCGCGTCGTAATCGAGCTGGACGCGGTACCCGAGCCGCTCGAGGTGTGCGAGCGGCTCACCCACCTGCCGTACCCCATCCTGCTCGACAGCGCGGCCGGCCACGACCGCACCGGCCGCTATTCCTATTTCGCCGCCGACCCGGTACGCGTCTTCGAGGCGCGCGTGCCCGACGACCCGCTGCCCGCCGCACGCGAGGCGCTGCGTGCGTGCGCCGCCGAGGGGGACCCCGCGCTGCCGCCCTTCCAGGGCGGCCTCGCCGGCTTCATCGGGTACGACTACGGCCGGGTGCTCGAGCGGGTGCCGGCCCCGCGGAGCGACGACCTCGACGTGCCCGACGTGCTCCTCGGCCTCTACGACTGGGTGATCTCGTGGGACCATCAGGCGGGGCGGGCCTGGCTGGTGTCGACGGGGCTGCCGGCGCAGGGTGCCGATCTCGCGGAACGTGCGGCGCGCCGCGCCGATGAGGTTCGCGAGCTGCTCTCCAGGCCTGCGGATACGGCGGTGCAGGCCAGGGGCGCAGGGCCCGGGCCGGCGGCGGCCGCGGCGCCGCTCCGTTCGAACTTCACGCGGAGCCAGTACCTCGCCGCCGTGAGCCGGGTGCGCGAGTACATCCTCGCCGGCGACCTCTTCCAGGCCAACATCTCCCAGCGGTTCGACGCGCCGCTCGCGGGACCTCCGTTCGAGCTGTACCGCCGGCTCCGCCACCGGAGCCCGGCCCCGTACGCCGCGTGGTTCGACGCCGGCCGCTTCCAGCTCATGAGCGCCTCCCCGGAGCGCTTCCTCCGCCTCGACGGCCGCAGGGTCGAGACTCGTCCCATCAAGGGCACCCGCCCCCGGTCCGCCGATCCCGTGCGCGACGCCGCGCTTGCCGCCGAGCTGGCGGCGAGCGCCAAGGACCGGGCGGAGAACGTGATGATCGTGGACCTGCTCCGGAACGACCTCTCGCGGGTCTGCCGCCCCGGCACCGTCCGGGCCACGGAACTGCTCGCGCTCGAGGCGCACCCCACGGTGTACCACCTGGTCTCGACGGTGACGGGCGAGCTCGAGCCGGCGTGCGACGCCTTCGACCTGCTGCGCGCGGCCTTTCCCGGCGGTTCCATCACCGGCGCGCCGAAGCTGCGCGCCATGGAGGTGATCGCCGAGCTGGAGCCGTCGCGCCGGGCGGCGTACTGCGGGAGCATCGGGTACCTGAGCGTCACCGGCGACATGGACACCAGCATCGTGATCCGGACCTGCATCGCCACCGGCGGCCGCGCGTACTTCCAGGCGGGCGGGGGCATCGTGGCCGACTCGGACCCGGCGGCGGAGTACGAGGAGACGCTGGACAAGGCCCGCGCCCTGATCGAGTCGCTCGCGCCATGATCCTCCTGCTCGACAACTACGAATAGTTCGTGCACAACATGGCGCGCTACGTCCGCGAGCTGGGCGGCAAGCCGGAGGTGCGCCGGAACGACGCCCTCACCGTGGACGAGGTCGAGCGCCTCGCCCCGTCGCACATCATCATCTCGCCCGGCCCGTGCACGCCGGCCGAAGCGGGTATCTCAACCGACGTGGTCCGCCGGCTCGGCCCGGTGACG
>CAMLLJ010000026.1 GCA_946480845.1 uncultured Gemmatimonadota bacterium | reverse complement strand
ACCGGCTCCGACGGAACCTTGAAAGGTAGTTTGGTCAGCACGAGGGTGCGGAGCGGGCGGCCCGGCACGTCCACGCCTTCCCAGAACGAATCGGTGCCGAGCAGGATGGCATTGCCCGCCTCGCGGAAGCGGCGGAGCAGGATGTCGCGCGTGGCCTCGCCCTGAACCAGCAGCGGCCAGCGCGCGCCCAGCCCGCCGCGGAGTGCGTCGGCGGCGCGGCGCAGCGCGGCGTGGCTGGTGAAGAGCACGAACATCCCGCCGTCCGACGCATGGGCGAGGTCGGTGACCACCCGCGCCACGGCCTGCGAGTGCCCCGCCTCGTCCTCTCTCGGCTCGGGAATGTCGGTGGGGATCCCGAAGAGGCACTGCGACGCGAAGTCGAACGGCGAGGCGAACACCTCGCGCACGGTCACCGGCGTGTCCTCCCCGGCGAGCCCGAGGCGCGACTCCAGGAAATCGAACTCCCCGCCCGCCGCGAGCGTCGCGCTGGTGAGCACGACGGTCTCGAGCCGGTCGAACACCAGCTCGCGCAGGACCGGCGCCAGGTCGAGCGGGACCGCCGACAGCGCCACCTCGGCCTGCCGCCGGCCGGTCCGCTCCATCCAGCGCACGGTGGGCGGCCCGCCGGCGATCGGCCGGAGCGTGCGGTTGAGCCCGTCGGAGAGCGACTCGAGCCGGCGGATCACGCCGCGCATCTCCTGCAGGAGCTGGCGGCGGCGCTCCGTGTCCTCGGCCTGCTCCAGCCGGTCGGCGATGGTCTCCACGAGCTGGCCCAGCGCGCGATAGGCGGTGAGCGCCGCGTCGAGGTCGAACCCGAGCCCGGCCGCCCAGATCGCGTTGGCGGCGAAGTCGTCGTCCAGGCGAAACTGGGGGACCGGCTGATCGGCGAGGAAGAGCGAGAGCCGCGAGAAGAGCGCTTCGGTGGCGCGGCGCGCATCGCCGACCGCGGGCAGCAGCCGCTCGCGCAGGAGGTCGAGACTCGCCCGGCTCATCAGGTCGGCCTGTGCGGCGAGCTCGTGGGCGAGCGTGGGCGCGAGCCCGCGGCCGTTGCGCTCGAAGCGGGAGAGGAGCCGGCGCGCGCCGCGGCTGGTCACCTGCACGCCGAGGTGATTGGCCGCCACGTCCTCGAGGTGGTGCGCCTCGTCGAGCACCAGGCGGCGGTAGGGCGGCAGGACCGCGGCCTCCTGCCAGTTGTCGGACGCGTGACGCACGGCGAGGTCGGCGGCGAGCAGGTGATGGTTCACCACCACGACGTCCGCCTCTGCCGCGCGGCGGCGTGCCCGGAACAGGAAGCAGCGGTCGAAGTGCGAGCACTTCATCCGCGCGCAGAGATCGGGCTCGGCGCTGACCTCGTCCCACACCTCGCTGGTCGGTGCCACCGGGAGATCGCTGAGCGTGCCATCCGAGGTGCGCCCCGCCCATTCGGAGATGCTGTACAGCTCCTCCAGCTTCTCCGGCTCGAGCAGGGAGCGCTGCGCCGCGACCGCGCCGTGCATGCGCGAGAGGCAGAGGTAGTTCCGCCATCCCTTGAGCAGCGCGAAGGTGGGCGCGTGCTCGTCGGTCGAGAGCGCGCGGCGGAGCAGCGGCAGGTCCTTGCCGACGAGCTGTTCCTGGAGGTTGATGGTGTTGGTGCTGATGACGGTGCGCTCGCCGTTGGCGCGCGCCCAGGCCAGTGCCGGGACCAGGTAGGCGAACGACTTGCCGACGCCGGTGCCCGCCTCGAGGAGCAGGACGCCGCCGTCGTTGTAGCCGTCCGCGATGTAGGCGGCCATGTCCCGCTGGGTGGGCCGGTCCTCGTACTGGCCGAGCACCGTGGCGACGGCGCCCCGCTCGCCGAGGGTGTCCACCACGTCGAACGGGTCGATGCGCACGGCGGCCGGCGCGCGCGGGACCTCGACGACCACGTACAGCTCGGTCGCCTCGTTGTCGATGATGCCGAAGCCGACGCCGCCGTCGTGCAGCCGCGCCGCGACGTTGAGGTCGGCGCCGGAAGGCTGGAGGCGGCCGCTCGGATGGTTGTGGAGCAGCATCTCGCCGCGCTGCGCCACGCCGGCCAGGGCGAGCACGGCATCCACCGTGCCCCGTGCGACGGCCCGGGCCCCGGTGACCACGCCATCGCGGTCCACCTGCGCCACGAACGAGACTTCCCGGCCCCCCGCCGCGGCGATCTCCGCGGCGAGGTGGGCCCGGACGCCCGGGGCGATCCGTTCGCTCACGTCTTGAGTTCTTTCTTCTTCGCGGCGGGAAAGAGGACGTTGTTGAGGATCAGCCGGTAGCCCGGCGAGTGCGGGTGCAGCGACAGGTCCGTGGGGGCATCGCCGATCTGGTGCTGCGGGTCTTCGGGATCGTGGCCTCCGAAGAAGGTCCAGGTGCCCTGGCCGCGGTCGCCGTGCAGGTACTTGGCCCATCCCGCCCCCGGCTCCTCGGCGAGGATGGTGACGCCGGGCTTGATGGTGCGGCGGGTGAACGACGTGGTGAGCCCGAAGAAGTCGGGAATTACCTGCCGGTGGTTCTGCACCAGCATGGCCGCGACGGGATCGATCTTGGCGCTGAAGTTGAACAGCGTGAAGGAGCCGAGCTGCTGCCGGCGGTCCGGCGAGTTGACCTGGTGGCCGTCGATGTCGGAGAAGACGGCGGTGGTCGGGCTCAGCTCGAGCCGCGCCCCGGTGAAGGCGAAGGCCTGGTCCCAGTGCAGCCGGCTGGTGGCGTCGGGATCCATCGGCGAGTCGTCGGCGTACGAGGCCGCGATGTCCACGCCGTCGCTGGCGAGCGCCAGGTCGAGGGTCTCGGTGGCCGTGCACATGGCGAAGATGAAGCCGCCCTGCTCCACGTACGCGGCGATGGCCTGCGCCACCGCGCGCTTCTCCGCGGGCACCGACTTGAACCCCAGCTCCCGCGCCATCGCGCGGTTGCGCTCCATCATCTCGGTGAGCCAGGGCGCGCCGGCGTAGTTGAGGACGAACTTGGAGTACTGGCCCGTGAAGTCCTCGTGGTGGAGGTGCAGCCAGTCGTACTCCTTGAGCCCGCCCTGGAGCACTTCACGGTCCCATACCTTCTCGAAGCGCACGCCGGCGTAGTTGAGCGCCATGGTCACCGCGTCGTCCCACGGGGCGGCGTTGGGCGGCGCGTACACGGCGACCTTGGGCGCCTTCTCCAGCGGCACGGCGTCCATGTTGGACTGCTCGATCTCCGCGCGCACCCGTGCCACCTGGCCGTCGTCGGCGCCCTCGGTGCTTACGCCGGAGAGGGCGCAGTCCCGCGTCGTGTCGGGGTCGGCGGGGAGCAGGAAGGAGCCGCTCCGGTAGTTGAGCAGCCACTCCACCTTCCGGCTCCGCTCCAGCGCCCGGAACGCCACGCCGTAGGCCTTGAGGTGGTCGGTCTGGCTGTCGTCCATGGGGATCAGCAGCCAGGGGGCGGCGGCGGCCGCGCCGTGGCGCGCCAGGCCCCAGAGCGGCGACACGGGTGCCAGCGCTGCCAGCCCGCCCGCGGCGGTGCCGATGAACCTGCGTCGTTTCATGTGCGGGGTATCGCCCCTCTCGCTTCATCCAGGGCGCGCCGTGCCTGCGGCACCAGCGCACTCGTGGGATAGGTCAGGATCAGGTGCTCGAGGACCGGAATGGCCTCCGCCGCGCGCCGGACGCCGATGAGCAGCCGGGCGAGTGCCAGCTCCGCTGCGGGAGCCGTGGCGGGGGCCACTTCGGTGGCCGCGGCGCGGTAGAGCCGTTCCGCTTCCTTTTCCTTGCCGAGCCCCTCGTAGACGCGGCCGGCATGAAGCCGGAGCTCCGCGCCGCCGTGCTCGGGCGGAAGGCCGCCGGCGACCCGCTCGAGGCTCGAGGCAGCTCCGGCCGAATCGCGCCGCTCGAGCAGCAGCAGGGCCGCGCCGAGCGCCGGCAGGCTGTCGCTCTCGATGGGCTGGACCAGGGCCAGCAGCGCCGTGCGCTCGGTAGCTTCCTCGCGGGTACCGGCATACGGCCCGGCCATCTGGAGCCGGCTCACGCCGCCCGCGATGTCTCCCCGGAAGATGGCGATCCGGCCCGACAATGCCATCCCTTCCACCGTGCTGTCGGCCCGGATTACGCGCTCGGCCCGGTCCAGGTCGCCGCGGCGCACCCAGCCCACGGCCACGGTCCGGTTGAGCGACTGGAACTCGTCGGTCGGGAGGCCCGGTCGCGCGGCCGCGAGGCGCGACTCCGCCTCCTCGATCCGCCCGTCGTCCACCAGCACGTTGATCAGCGTCGCGGCCGCACTCGCCGAGGCCGCGCCTGCCGTGGTGTCGGACGCCACGTTGCCGAGCATCCGGCGCGCCCCTTCGCGGTCGCCGGCCTCCTGGTAGGCGCGGGCTGACTCGAGCCGTGCCCGCGACGCAGCCACACCGGTCGCGCGGCGGGCCAGCTCCTCCAGCGCGCGGCCCCGCGCCTGCGCCGTGGCCGGCATGCCGAGGGGCCGGACCTGCTCGGCGAACTGGGTGAGGATCTCCGAGGCGACCTGCGTGTTGGCCGGCAGCGCCGCGATGAGCTGGTCCACGCCGGCGAGCGGATCGCCCCAGCGCGCCATGAGCGGGGCCTGCAGCCGCCGCGCAAGGAGCGACGTATCGGCGGAGAGCGCGGCCAGCACCGCCGGGCGCATGCGCTCCGGGGTGGGGCCCATGGCGGCCACGCCGGTGAGCAGGTAGCCGGACAGCTGGCGCGCCGCGCGGACCCATTCGAGCGCCGCGGCATCCCACTGCCCTTCGCCGATGAGGAGCTGGGCCATCTCGGCCGCCAGGATATCGCTGCGTCCGAGCTTCGAGCGCGCGAGCTGGAAGGCGGCCTTGGCGGTGGCGCGGTCCCGCGCCTGCATCGCGGCCATCCCCCACTCGCGGTAGGGACCTTCGTCGTTCGGCGCCTGCCGGGCCCAGCGCTCCACCGCCGCCCGCGCGCTGTCCGGCATGCCTTCGGCCGTGAACGCGCGGATCAGGACGCCGTACACTGCGGCGGTGGGAGCCGCCTCGAGCGCCGTGCGCGCGGCCGGGATCACCTCGGCCGTCCGGTTGAGCGGCTGCAGCGAGCGCTCGAGTCCGAGCAGTGCCGACGGGTCTCCCGGCCGCGCCGTGAGCACCGTGCGGTACGCGGCGATCGCCTCGACGTAGTTCCCGCGCCGTTCGAGGTCGAGCCCGCGCGCGAGCGGATCCACGACGGCGCGCTGCGCGGCGGCGGCAGGTGCGCCGGCAAGCAGCAGCGCGACCAGCCCGATGGCGGTCGAGCGCCTCGTGCTCGTCACTGCCCGCTCCCGTCCGACAGCCGCCGGAAGTAGTCCACCACCAGCCGCCGTTCCTCGGGCGAGAGGCGCTGCAGCTCGTCCCAGCCGGGCAGCCGCGGGCGGTCGCCGTCGGCCTCGAGGCGAGCGCGGAGGGCCGGGGGGAGGCGCAGCTGCTCGTCGGTGCCGACCTGGCTCTGGCGCTCCTTCTTCTCGTCGCGCTCCTCGCCCTGGAGCGTCCGGCCTGCGTCGAGCATGCGCCGGAAGAGCCGCTCCTGGCGCTCGACGGTCTGCCGGTCGATGCGGCCGGCCTCGAGGCGCCGCGCCAGGTCTCGCGCCTCCTCGGCCAGCTCGGCGGTGCCGGGCCGGCCGCCCTGGGCGCGCATGCGCTCGAGCTGCTCCGCCAGGGCACGCTGCTGCGCGCCGAGCTGCTGGAGCTGGGTGCGGATATCCCCGCGGCCGGCCATCGGCAGGAGGCTCGCGCCCTGCTGGCCCAGCGCGCCCTGCTGGCCGGCGAGCTTGGACATCTGCTCCATCGCCTCCGCCATCCCCGAGCCCGAGGCCGAACCCGACACGTCCCCGCGCGAGCGAATCAGCTGGTAGGCCGCGGTATTGAGCGCATCGATGGCCGCGCCCGCCCGGTCCGCGGCGGCGCGCGGATTGGGCGCGGCGGTCGAGACGGCGTCGCGCGCCTTCGACATGTGCTCCTGCGCGAGCGCCAGCGACGCCGCGATCTGCTGGGAGACGAGCGCGTTCTTGCCGGCCGCCGCCTTCACCTGGTCCTGGAGGCGCTGCACGCCTTCCTCGATGGCGCCCTGCTCCGCCCGGGCCTGCGGGCCCGGCGCACCGGCGCGCAGGCTCTGCTGCAGCTGCAGCTCACGTTCGGTGAGCCTGGACGTCTCGGCCAGCGCGCGGTCGAGGGCCTCGGTGACCTCTTCCTTCCAGCCCTCCTGCATCTGCTCCATCTGCTCCTGCATCTGGCCGCTCAGTGGACCGAGCATCTCGGCCGCCTTCTGGCCCTTCTGCTTCGCCGCGGCGCGCTTTCCGGCCTTGGCGTTCTGCTGGGCCTCGCGCATCTCATTGGCGGCCTGGGCCGCCTGGTCGGCGCTCTGCTCGAGCTGCTGCTGCTGCCCTTCGGCATCCATCTCTTCGGCGGTCTTCCGCATCGCGGCCGCGAGCGAGTCAGCCCGGTCGGCGAGCGCCTTCTCGGCGGCGGCCGCGGCGGCGCTGTCGGCGCTCGATACCTGCTCGTTCCACTGCCGCTGCTCCTCGGCCAGCTCCTTCGACTCCTCCGCGAGGTTCGCCATGTCGCCCTCGAGCGCCGCGCGCTCGAAGAGCTCGCGGCTCCGCTCCAGCGCCTCGCGCAGCTGCTGCTGCGCCTTGGCGAGGTCCTTGAGCGCTTCCTGCGTCCGCTCCGCGCTCAGCTCCTGCAGGGCCCGCTGCAGTTCCGCGAGCTTCTCCCGCATCTCGGGCGTCAGCGCCCGGTCGAGCTGCTGCTGCAGCTCCTCGAGGCGCTGGCGGAACGCCGGGTCGTCGAGCCCCGCGCTCTCGGCACTCTGCTGCAGCGCTTCCAGCGCGTTGCGCACGGCCTCCGCATCCTTGAGGAGCTGCTCCTGCGCCTGCGCCACCGCTTCCGCCTTCTTCGCCTGCTCGAAGGAGAGCGCGTCGTCGCCGCTCCCGGACTGGCTGTCCTGCTTTCGCTGCTCGGTCTGTGCGATGTCCTGCGTGGAGCGCTCCAGCTCCCGGCTTCGGTCTGCCAGCGAGTCGAGGCGGCTGCCGACCGCCTCGGTCGCCTCGCGCTGGGTGGCGCGAAGCTCGCTCGCCGTCGGGATGCGGATCAGGTACTCCCGTGATCGGGCCACCTGGCGGCCGGGCGAGTTGTCCACCGCGCGCGCGCGGTACCGCAGTGTGTCGCCCGGCTCGAGCCCGATCCGGCCGAGATCGAGCTCGTGCGCCAGCACCGCGCGGTCGGGCCGGCCCTCCGGCAGCGCGATCGGCTCGGCGCGCAGCGAATCCGGCGCGCGGCCCCGGCGCTGGCGGCGCAGCTCGAGCACCACGGCGGTGAGCCCGTGGTCGTCGCGAACGTCGATCACCAGGGGGAGGCGCATCGAGAGCGGCGCCACGGTGTCGGCGCCGGGCACCGGCACCTCGATCTCGGGCGCCGCATCGGCGAGGACGCGGATGGGCAGCCGCACGGTGTCGCCGCCCAGCGCGACGCCCGCGGCCGTGACCAGGGCGAGCCGGTACTCGGCGGATGCCCGCGGCGTGAGCGCGCCCTGGAACGCAGTCCCGGACACCGAGAGCGAATCCACGCGATCCCCCGACACCCATGCCGCCGAGCGCAGGGACGCCGTCGCGGCGCCGCGCGCGTCGAGGCGGGTGCCGGCGGGCACGATGATGGTATCGCCGCTCGTCGGCACCGGCTCGTCTTCCATGCCCAGGTACCGCGGGTAGTGCGCGGTCACGGTGAGCGAACCGAGGAACACGGGCAGGCGCACGTGCACCATCAGCGTGTCCGAGCTGCGCGTGCCGCTGGTGAGGCGGGCATAGACGTCGCTCCGGAGCGGGCCGAGCGTGCGCGACGCGCGGCCGGCCGAATCCAGCGCCACCGCTTCCGGACGCCACCCTTCACCGGGCGCGCGCGTCCAGAGCACCGCCTGCCGCCGGCCGACGGCCTCGAGCTGGAGCGTCACGCTGCCGCCCCGGTCGATCTCGCGGGCGCTCGCGCGGATGCGCACCGGCGCCGTGGTCATCTCCCAGGCACGCCCCGGGTGCCAGAGTGCCGCCGCCGTGCCGCGCACCGGCCCCGCGCTGCCGAGCACCGCGGCACCCAGCACCAGCGCGCCAAGGCCGGCGAGCACGCGCGAGCGCACCGGCGCCCGCACCGGGTCGAGGGCGGCGGCGCCGCGTGCGTCGATCTCCGCCGCGCGGAATTCGTCCGCGGCACCGAGCAGCGCCGGGCTGGTCCCGGCCGCCGGCATGTCGAGCAGCGCGCTGAGCGAGCCGGCGCGCCAGACACCGCGCTCCTCGAGCCAGCTCGCGATCCCGGCGGACGAGTACCTCCCATCGCTCCGCACCGCCGCCAGCACCAGCGCCGCCAGTGCCGCGAGCGCAAGCGCCCAGGCGACGAAGACCCAGTACGGCGCGGAAAACCATTCGAGCCGCGCCGCCCACGCACCCGCGCCGAGCAGCAGCAAGGCCGTGCCCACGGCGAGCGCGGCCCAGCCGGTGCGGCTTCCCGAGGCGAGGGGCCGGGCCAGGCGCCCGAGCGAGCGCCGGGTGGCGCCGCTCATCCCCCGAACCCCACGGCGTAGGCGAACAGGTTCACGCCCATTCGCAGCGCCGACTCGCGCCGCTCGGCGGGATCGTTGTGCACCTCCGGGTCTTCCCATCCGTCGCCGAGGTCGGTCTCGAAGGAGTAGAACACGGCGAGCCGGCCGTCGAGGAAGATGCCGAAGCCCTGGGCCGGCTTCTTGTCGTGCTCGTGGATCTTGGGAATGCCGCGCGGGAAATCGTACACCAGGTGGTAGACCGGGTGATCGAGCGGCACCTCGGTGAGTGGATGGTCGGGAAAGAGGCGGCCCAGCTCGCGGCGGATGGACTCGTCCATGCCGTAGTTGTCGTCGGCATGCAGGAAGCCTCCCTGCCGGAGGAAGCGCCGCAGCACTTCGAGATCGGCATCGCTGAAGCGGACGTTGCCGTGGCCGGTCATGTACAGGTACGGGACGTTCCAGAGATCGTCCTCCGAGAGCATGACGACCTTCTCCTCGGCAGCCGTGCGCAGGGTGGTGCGCTCCCGGATGGCGCGGAGCAGGTTGGGGAGACTGGACGGGTTCGCATACCAGTCGCCTCCGCCCTCGTAGTGCAGCCGGCCGATGGTGAGCGGCGCGCCGGCGGCCGCCGGCGCAGGACCGGGGGCCTGCGCCGGCACGGCAGACTGCGCCGCCGCCCGGCCCGCCGCGAGCGTCAACAGCGCAGCCACCGCGCCCAGCCGCCTCCCTGCCCTCCACCGCCCAGTGGTCATCGTTTCGTCCCGGTATCGGTCAACTCAGTCACCATCCGGTAGGCGTCATTCCGGCCGAGCCCGAGCCGGCTGATCAGGTGCTCCACCGCGTCGCGCCGCGTATGCCCGCTCGCGAGCAGCTCGGCGGCGACCTCGGCAGCTTCCGCCGTCCGGTCCGGTGGCGCTTCAGGCGACCCCGTTCCCGCGAGGACCACGGTGATCTCGCCCCGGACCTCGGAGGCCGCATAGTGAGTCCGAAGCTCCTCCAGGGTGCCCCTACGGATTTCCTCGTGCATTTTCGTCAGTTCCCGCGCCACGGCCGCTTCCCGCGCCGGGCCGCACAGGACCGCGAGGTCCGCAAGGAGCGCCTCCAGCCGGGTCGGCGCCTCGAAGAAGACGACCGCCCACTCCTCGGAGGCCGCTCGGGCGAGCAACCGCTGCCGCTCCGCGCCCTTCCGGGGAACGAACCCCAGGAAGAGGTACCGGTCGCCCGGAAAGCCGCAGACCGAGAGCGCCGTAGCGACCGCGGAGACCCCGGGGATGGGGACGACCGCGTGACCAGCGGCCCGCACCGCGCTCACCAGGTCAGCTCCAGGGTCGCTCACGACGGGGGTGCCGGCGTCCGATACGAGGGCGACATCGCGCCCATCGGCCAGGATCTCCAGCAGTGTCTCGAGCCGGCCCCGCCCCGAATGGCCGTGGAAGCTGAGCAGCCGCGGCGAGGCGCCGAGATGGGTGAGGAGCCCACGCGTCCGGCGGGTGTCCTCGGCAGCCACCACCGGCACCGAGCGCAGCAGCTCGGCGGCGCGCGGGGTCAGGTCTCCGAGATTTCCAAGCGGGGTCGCGACGACGTAGAGGGTACCGGCGGGCATGGGACGAGGTTTTGCGCGGTCAGCCCTGGCGGAGTGGCGCCGGCCATGCCGGCCGGCGCCGCCCCACCCGGGCCGCGCTCACGCGAGGTGCTGCTGGATGCGGGCGACCAGCGTGGCCTTGGGCACCGCGCCCACGACCGTGTCCACATGCCGGCCGTCACGGAAGAAGAGGATGCTCGGGATCGAGCGGACGTTGAAGCGCATGGTGGTCTGCTGGTTCGAGTCCACGTCGAGCTTGGCGACGCGAAGCTTCCCACCATGCTCCGCAGCGAGCTGCTCGAGCACCGGCGCGATCGCCTGGCAGGGCCCGCACCAGGTAGCCCAGAAGTCCACGAGAACCAGGCCGCTGGACTGCTCCACTTCGGCCGCGAACGTGGCGTCGGTCACGTGGGCGATCTGGGTGTTCGTTGCACTCATGCTGTTATTCTCCAATCGTTTCCGGCCCCTACCAGGGCCCAGAGCTGAGGATGCCTGCTGGCCGGATTCCCGGCCTCTTACACTTTGGAACGGAGAGCTCGCTTGCCTGACGCCCCCCGAATAGCTCACGTCGGCATCGCGGTTTCCGACCTCGACGCCGCTGCCGCCTTCTATTCCGAGATCCTGGGCCTCACGCCCCATGCACCGGAGGTGGCCGACGGCGCCACCATCGTGTCGTTCCCGCTGGGCGAGTCGGAGATCGAGCTCCTGGCGCCCCGTGATCCCGACGGCCCGATTGCGCGGTTCCTGGCGAAGCGGGGGCCCGGGATCCACCACATCTGCTACCGGGTTGCCGATCTCGACGCCGCCCTCGATGCCTGCCGGGCCGCGGGCTACCGGCTGATCGACTCCGAGCCCCGGACCGGCGCCGGGGGCCGCCGGATCGCCTTCATCCACCCCAAGTCCACGGCCGGGATCCTGCTCGAGCTCACTGAATAGGTAACGTACCGGGGTTCCCGGTCAGTTCTTCTCGTCCTCGGGATTGCAGTTCGCCCCCGGACTGCCGAGGATCGCGAGATCGATGGAGTTGATCAGCCAGGTCCCATTGCCCGCCCTGGTGAGCTGGAAGGGGACCATCTTGGAGCATTTGTCCCGCTCCATCTCGACCTGCACCACCCGGCGGGAGGCATTGGTGCCTTCCTGCTGGTTGGAGACGATCCGGTGGGGGGACTCGCGCAGGTAGGCCTGCATGATGACGATGCGGCGCTCGTAATCCTTCGGCTCCTTCGTCTTCGACGCCGGGCCCTTGGCGGAACCCCAGAGGTCGGCCATCTTGGCGAGGTTGCTGTCCGCCACTGCCTGCATGAACCCCTGCACCGTTGCTTCGGCAGCGGCGGCGGCGGCATTCTGCGCCGGCGAGACATTCGACTGCGCAACGGAGGTGCGGCTCGTCCCGCCGCAGGCAGCGAGGGCGACGGCGGTGGTGAGAAGCCACGATCGGTGAGTCAAGGCGCCATCTCCCGGGCACGAGGTCTGAAGCGAAGATAATCGATTGGAAAACCCACCTACAACCATCGGCATGCGGCTCTACATCAATATCGACCACGTCGCGACGCTGCGCGAAGCGCGGCGCACCGACGAGCCCGATCCCGTGGCCGCCGCCCGCCTCGCGGAGGACGCGGGCGCCGACGGAATCACGGCGCACCTGCGCGAGGACCGGCGCCATATCCAGGACCGGGACGTCGAGCGCCTTGCAAGCTCCGTGCGCACCGTGCTCAACCTGGAGCTGGCCACCAGCGGCCCGATCGTGGATCTGGCCTGCAGGTTGCGTCCTTTCCAGGCGACGATCGTCCCCGAACGGCGCGAGGAAGTGACCACGGAGGGCGGCCTGGACCTCGCCGCGGGCGGCAACCGGCTGGCGGAGACGGTCCGGCGGCTTTCCGGCGCCGGCATCCGGGTGAGCCTCTTCATCGACCCGGAGCTCGAGGCGATCGAGCGCTCAGCGTCCCTCGGTGTCCCGGCGGTCGAGCTGCACACCGGCCGGTATGCGCACCACTGGCGCGACGGCGACTCGGCCCTCGACGAGCTGCGCCGCGCCGCCCGCCTCGGCCGCGAGCATGGGCTCGCCGTTCACGCCGGGCATGGCCTCACCTACCAGAACGTCGGCCCGGTCGCCGCGATCGCGGAAATCGAGGAGCTCAATATCGGCCACAGCATCGTCAGCCGGTCGGTGACCACCGGCTTCGCCGCGGCCGTGGCGGAGATGCGCCGCCTGGTGGACCGTCGCTAGCTTGGAGCAGCCATGACCAACCCGCTTGGCGCCGCCGATTTCTTCGCCCTGGAGGCGGGCGAATGCCTCGACCGGCTCGAAGTGCTGATCACGCAGGGCGACGCGCCGGCCCCCGCCGAGCTGCTCCGCACTGCGCGCGCACTGCGCGGCTCGGCGCTGATGGCCAACCACAGCGCGATCGCGCGGGCGGCGGCCGGTTTCGAGGGCCTGGCCCGCGCACTGCGCGACCGGGGCCGCCTCTGGGACGCGAGCACGCGCGAGCGTGCCGGACAGGCGGTGGACGAGCTCCGGCACCTGGTTCGCCGCGTGCGCGACTGGAGCGAGGGCGACGCCCAGCGCGCCGCACGCATCGCGGCCGACCTCGATGCGCTCGCCGGCAGCTCCTCCGGCGACTCGCTCAGGCCACTGGCCGCGGCGGAGCCGGCCGGGGTCAACACCGGGGTCAGGGCGTTCGTCGCGCGCGAGGGCGCGCTCATTGCGAGCGCGCTCGACCGGGCCGCGCGCGCGCTGGAAACCAGCCCCGAGTCGCGCGAGCCCCTGTATGCCGTGCTCCGCCGCATGCAGTCGCTGCGCGGGCTCGCCGAGATCGGCGACCTGACTCCGCTCCCGGAGATCCTCGACGGCATCGAGCTGGCGGTGGGTGACCTCACCCGGCTCTTCGCGCCGCCGCCCGGTGTGTCCGAGCTGCTCGATGCCGCGGCCGCTGCGCTCACGCGGGTCTCGCGCGACGTGGCCGACCAGGGCCGGCCCGACGCCGATCCGCCCGAGGCGCGCCGCTTCACCGAGCTCCTGCTGCGCGCCTTCGCGACCGAGCAGGACGTCCTCCCCATCGAGTCGCTCTACCGCGAGGGCGACGCCGACCCGATGCAGCGCTCCCTGGCGCAGCCGCAGTTCTCCGCCCCGTCGCCGCTCGGCGCCGTGGAGCTGGTGAGCTACGGCGAGCACCTGGCCCAGGCCGCCGACCGGATCACCGGTGCCGGCTCCGCCACCGCGCGCGACCTCCGGCTCTATGCGCTGGTCAGCATCCTACGCTCCGTCGCCGTGCCCGGCCCCGACCCGGTGACGCCGGCGCTGGCGCGGTTCGGCCGCGCGGCGCGCAGTGCGATCGGGAGCGGTGCGGCGGCGGCGGAGCCGGAGGAGTTCGGCGGCCGCCTGCGCGAGGCCGGGCGCCTGCTGAGCGGGCTCGCCGAGACCGGGGTCCAGTCGGTGGCGGCGGAGCGGCTCGTGGTGATTGCGATCCAGCTCGATGCGACGGGGGCAGCGGAGGAGACCGATTCGACGCGGGGCGCGGACGCCGACGCCGACGTCGTCCCGGTCGAATCGCTGGCGTTCGATGGCGAATCGGTCTTTTCGCCGCGCGAAGCCCCCACCGTTGCGGAGGCGGCCGCGGCGATAGCACCGGCTGCGGCGGTCGCAGCACCGGCAGCGGAGCCGGAGGTCCTCGAACCGGAACTCCAGCCCGATGTCGTCGAGCCCGATATCGTGGACATCGCGTCGCTTGCCCCCTCCGACCGGCTGCCGCTCGAGCGCGCGTTCGATACCTACCGCCAGCTCATGTCCGCCGCAGCGGCCGCCCCGGCCTCCGCATCCGCAGCCGCGGCACTGCCCGCCGCTGCGGCGCCGGCCGCTCCGCCGATGCGGCGCGCCACCGACCTCCCGCCCGTGGACATCCGCTCGCTCTGCTACTCGGGCCGCGGCGCCCTGGAGCGCGCCGCCGAAGTGCGCGCCGAGGTCACCAGGCGGCTTGGGGATTCGGGGGACCTGCGCGCCGTGGAACCGCTCCTCCGCGAGCTGCTCGACCTGGTGCCGCTCGCGCTGGACATCGCCCATTAGCGCCGCGCCCGCCCCCGCCGCGTCCCCCCGCTCCGGCGTTCACCGGAAGATCTGGCCGTCGGTCCTCGGTCTCGCGATCTCGGCGCTGCTCCTCTGGTGGGTCCTCGGCAACGTCGAATGGAGCGCGGTGCGCGCCCACATCGGCTCCGCCAGCCTTCCGCTGCTCGCCGCCGCCGTCATCATCGCCACCGCCACCTTCCCGCTCCGGCTGCTGCGCTGGCGCCTGCTGCTCCGGCGCGATGACGGCGGGACCATCCCGTTCCCGCCGATGTGGCACGCGGTGGCGATCGGGTTCATGGCCAACAACGTGCTCCCGTTCCGCATGGGCGAGATCATGCGGACCCTCACGGTGAGCCGGCTCGCGCCGGTGCGCTTCACGGCGGCCTTTTCCTCGATCGCCGTCGAGCGCGTCTTCGACGGGCTCACCGTGGTGGCGCTCCTCGCAGTGTCACTCTTCACGGCCGGGCTGCCCGCCGGCACCGCGATCGGCGGCGTGCCCATCGCCCAGCTCGCGGCGATCGCGGGCGCGATGCTCGGTGCTGCCCTCCTGGTCGCGGTGGCCGTCGTCGCCTGGCCGCTCGCGGCCGAGCGGGTCATCCGGAAGGTGGTGCCGGGGGAGCGGCTCGCCGGGAGACTGGTCGCCCTGGTCGAAGGGGTGCGCCACGGGCTCTCGGTACTGCGCTCGCCCGCGCGGCTTGCATCGGTGATCGGCTGGTCGCTGGTGCTCTGGCTGGTGAACGCGCTTTCGTTCTACGTGACCTTCCTGGCCTTCGACATCCCCGCCGGCTTCGCGGCCGCGCTACTGCTGCAAGGGGTGCTCGTGCTCGGGATCGCCGTCCCGTCCACCCCGGGCTATGTCGGCCTCTTCGAAGGCGCGATCAAGGCGGTCCTCCTGCTCTTCGCGGTGGCGCCGGACCGCGCCGTGGCGTACGCAGTCACCTATCACGTCACCACCTTCGTCCCGATCGTGCTGCTCGGTGCCTGGTCGCTGCTCTCGACCTCGCTCAGTCTGCGCGACCTCCGGCGCGAAGCGTCGCCGCCGTGACCGGCCCGGTCACGGTCGCGGCGCCGGCCAAGGTCAACCTCTTCCTGCGGGTCCTCGCGCGCGAAGCCGACGGGTTCCACGGCATCGAGACGCTGTTCTGCCGCCTGAGCCTGGCCGACGAGATCGAGGCCACGCGCACCGCCGAGCCGGGTGTGACGCTGGACGCGGGCGACGCCACCGGCCTCGGGCCTCCGGCCGAGAACCTCGCGGTGCGGGCCGCGCGCCTGGTCCTCGACGCCACCGGCAACCGGTTCGGCGTCCACCTGCGGCTCACCAAGCGCATCCCGGTGCGCGCCGGGCTGGGCGGCGGATCGAGCGACGCGGCGGCGGCGCTCATCGCCGCCAATGCACTCGCCGGCAACGCAATCCCCCGGCATGAGTTGCTTCAGCTCGCGGCCCGCCTCGGCAGCGATGTGCCCTTCTTCCTCTCCGGGGCGCCCCTCGCGCTGGCCTGGGGGCACGGCGAACGGCTGCTCCGGCTGCCCCCGCTCCCGGCCGCCGCGGCACTGGTTCTCGCGCCGCCGGTGCCCGTCGCCACGCCCGACGCGTATGGCTGGGTGGACGAGGCCCGGGCCTCCGGCCTCCGGCGCGGCGCCGTCGCGCTGGAGCTGGACGGCCTCCGCTCCTGGGGCGACGTCGGGCGCATGGCGGGCAACGACTTCGAATCACCCGTCTTTGCCCGCCACGGAGAGGTCCGGGCGGCGTTCGAGGCGCTCGCCGGCACCCATCCGGTGGTCTGCCGGATGAGCGGCTCCGGCTCCGCGCTGTTCGGCATCTACCGCTCCGCCCGCGACCGGGACGACGCCGTCATGATGCTCGGCCGGAAGCACGGCACGGTCATTCCAGTGGAGGCGGGCGGCCCCTCCTTGTAGGTTTTGGCACGACACTGGCCCTTCGTCCAATGGCAGGACATCGGACTTTGGATCCGAGAATGGTGGTTCGAATCCACCAGGGCCAATGCAACGACCCCCCGCTTCGAGCCTCGAAGCGGGGGGTCGGCTGTTTCCGGAAGGCGGCCGGCTCAGGGAACCGGCGTGGCCGTGACGCGGAGGATGATGTCGTTGAAGTCCGAGTCGCCCCCGTCCTCGAAGGTCAGGGTCCAGACCGGGTAGGAGCCGGTGGCCCGGAGGCTCGGCGGCGAAGCCAGTTCGAACGATTCGATCTTGAAGTTCAGCGTCGTGCCGGCGGCGTACGGGCCGGGGAAGTTCCACGACTTGCCGGCGTCCTCGTCGCACGCGTTGTTGGTGAGCTCGTCGAGCACCGGCGCGAGCAGGATCACCTTGTTGCCGTCCGCCGTGCAGCTGGTGGAGATCAGCTCGATCCGGAAGCTGGCCGCCGCCTCGAGCGGCAGCTCGCAGGCCTCGGCGGGCGCGCCCGGCGCGCCGCACTCCAGCGGGGCCTCGACCGGCGGCCCGCTCGGCTCGTTCTCCTTGCAGGCGCTGACGCCGATCACACCGGCGACCACCATCAACGCGGTCATGCGACTCGCGAGGCGCATCGGACTCCTCCGGGAATTTTGACGGACTGCCAGGCGCGCGGCCGCTACTGCAGGCAATTGCACAGGCCGAGCACCGATATCTGGACCAGGAATTTCGCAGGTAATGTACCACCCCGTCCCCCCGCCGTCAGTGACCCGAGGCACACCAGGGTGCGCTCCTGCCTCGCCGGGTGTGGCGCCGCAGCCACGGCCGGCCCCCAGAGTTGACGTAAGGCCATCGGGGGCGATATTTTGCGCGGCTATATCATGACGGATCTCTCGCTGTCGCGAAGCCAGATGCTGCTCATGAGCGGCACTGCCAACCGCCCTCTTGCCGAAGAGGTGGCGGCGCACCTCGGGCAGCCGCTCTGCGCGGTGACCATCCGGCGCTTCGCCGACGGCGAGCTGTTCGTCAAGATCGACGAGAACGTGCGGGGCCGGGACGTGTACATCGTCCAGCCGACCAACCCGCCGGCGGAGAACA
>CAMLLJ010000025.1 GCA_946480845.1 uncultured Gemmatimonadota bacterium | reverse complement strand
CCTCGGCGAGCTCAGCGTCAGCATGTTCTTCCTGCACTCGGCCTGGACGATCCTGCGCTCGCGCGCGGCGCCGGCGTGGACCGGGTGGATGGGGATCCTCACCGCGGCGGCGGGGCTCACGGGCATGTTCCGGAACGTCACGGCGGCGGTGGCGCCCGTCGCCGCCGTCAACAACTACCTGCTGCCGCTCTGGATGATCGTCTTCGGCGTGGTGCTGCTCCGGATCCGGGAGCCGGAATGAAGCCGTCGGTGCACCTGATCGTCTTCGAGGGCTTCGCCGACTGGGAGCCCGCGTTCGCCATCGCCGAGCTGCGCCGCTCGGCAGGGCTCGAGGTGACCGTGACAGGCTTCGGCACGGGCGCCGTGCGCTCGATGGGCGGGCTCCTGGTGCAGCCCGAACGCGCGCTCGGCGCGGTTCGGCCCGAACAGGTCCGGCTCCTCATCCTCCCTGGGGGAGACATGTGGGAGGACCCGGCCGCGTATCCGCGCGCCGAGCTCGAGCGGCTGCTGCACCGGCTGGTGGATGCCGCGGTGCCGGTTGCGGCGATCTGCGCGGGCACGCTCGCGGTGGGCCGCGCCGGGCTCCTCGCGCACCGGCGGCACACCAGCAACGCGCCGTCGTACCTCAGGGACCAGCTCCCGGGGTACACCTCCGGCGACAGGTACCGGAACGAGCTCGCCGTGCGGGACGGCGGCCTGATCACGGCGAGCGGCGTCGGGCCCGTCGAGTTCGCGCGCGAGATCTTCGAGGAGCTGGGCGTGTTCAGCGCGGCCGACCGCGCCGCCTGGTACCGGCTGTTCAAGCACGGCGAGATGCCCGCCGGTGCCGGGTGACCGGGACCGCGTCGCCGGCGGTCCGGCTCACCTACCCGGTCACGGCGGAGGACCAGCGCGCCGCGGTGCGGGCGATCGTGCTGCGGACACCGTCGGTGCGCTGGATGCGCCTCCTGGTCCTGGCGCTCCCGCCGGTCATGATCGCCTGGTCGATGGCGTCCGGCTGGCCGCTCGGGCTCGCGGTCTTCAGGAACGTGTTCTGGATCGTGTTCGCCGCGCTCTACCTGCTGGCGGGCATCCCGATGATGGTGCGGTCCGGCGTGAAGGCGATCCGCGAGGCCTATCCCGCGTGGGCCGAGGAGCAGGTGGTGACGATGGACCAGTCGGGGATCCGGCTCACCAGCCCGTCGGGCACGACCGACATCGCCTGGGACGATGTGCAGGCCGCCATCGAAGCGCGCGACGTGTTCCTGGTCCAGTTCGGGCCCGGCAGGGTGTTCTTCATCCCGCGCCACGTGCCGTCGTCACAGCACATGATGGACCCGCTCCGGCAGCTTCTCCGCGACCGGCTCGGCGCCCGGGCCCGCCTCCGCGCGTCCCCCGCACCTGCGTCCACCTGACCGGCAGCGCAACCCGAACGGAGCCACCAATGCATCGCGTACGCCAGGACGACCTGCCCTTCATCGGCAGCTCGCACAACTTCGTGGGCGCCGACCAGGGCGGCGTGAACATGTGCGCCTTCCTCTTCCACGGCCAGCCGGGCCGCGGCCCGGGGCCGCACCGGCATCCGTACGACGAGATCCAGTTCATCCGCGAAGGCCGCGGCATCTGGACCGTCAACGGCGAGACCTTCGAGGCCGGCGCGGGCGACATTCTCGTCATCAAGGCGGGCGAGATCCACAGCTTCCACGGGATCGGCGACGGCCCGCTGGTGCAGGTGGACGTGCACCTGAGCCCACGGTTCATCCAGGAGAACCTGCCCGCCTGATGCCGACGATGCGCTGGCGGCGGCTCGACGTGCCCGGCAGCGACGCCTGCGCGCTCGAGGAGGTGCGCGAGGGATGGCGGCTGCACGGTGCGGCGTCGTTCGGGACTGGGAAGGACGCCGCGTCGCTGGCGTACGACGTCACGTGCGACCGCGAGTGGCGTACGCTCCGGGCCGCGGTGCAGGGCAGTGTCGGCTCGCGCCCGCTTGCGATTGCCGTGCAGCGGAGTGCCGCCGGGGCATGGCATGTGGATGACCGCCCGGAACCCGCGCTCGAGGGCCTCATGGACATTGATCTCGGCTTCACCCCCGCCACCAACCTGTTCCCCCTGCGCCGCCTGGCGCTCCGGCCGGGCCAGGCGGCGGAAGCCGCGGCCGCGTGGCTCGACGACGAGTCGTGGCGCCTCCGCCGCCTGCCGCAGCGCTACGAGCGCCGGAGCGAGCACGAGTACTGGTACGAGTCGCCCGCCACGGGCTATGCGGCACTGCTGACGGTGACGCCCGACGGATTCGTAAGCGACTACCCCGGGCTCTGGACCGCCGAGTGACCGCCGCACCCACCTTCCGGCTCGCCACGCGCGACGACCTGCCGCACATCGTGCGCCTGCTCGCCGCGGACCCGCTCGGCGCCGAGCGGGAATCGCCGGGTGAGCCGCTGGCGGAGGGCTACCTCCAGGCGTTCGCCGCGATCGAGCGCGATCCCAACAACGAGCTGCTGGTGGCCGAGATCGACGGCGCCGTCGCCGGCGTGCTGCAGCTCACCTACCTGCCGTCGCTCACCTACCGCGGAAGCTGGCGCGCCCAGGTGGAAGGCGTCCGGGTGGACGGCGCGATGCGCGGCCGCGGCATCGGCCGGGCGCTCATCGAGGCGGCCGCCGGGCGCGCCCGGGCGCGCGGTTGCCGGCTCCTCCAGCTCACCACCGACCGCCGCCGCGACGACGCGATCCGATTCTACGAGGATCTGGGCTTTCGCCCCTCGCACCTGGGGATGAAGCGGGACCTCTGACCGGCGCATCCGGACTATCTTTCGGGCCGGAGGTGCCATTTGTCCTACGTGCTGCACCGGGTGCGCTGCCGGCTCGGGCTCGCGGCCTTCGCGGCGGCCACCCTCGCCGCCTCGGGCTGCGACCTGGTCGCGCTCTCCTTCGACGGGTCCACCGGCCTCGTGGTCGTGGTGGTGAGCGATGGAGACGGCCCCTCGCGCCGCTACCGCGTCCGCGCCAGCCAGGCCGGGCATCCCGACCAGACGGTCGAGATCACGCCCGGCCGCGAGCTGCGCCTCCCGGTCATTGGGAGCGAGCCCGTCGAGCTGACCCTGCTCCTCCCCGACGGGTGCCGGGCCACCTCGGCGAACCCGCAGGTCGTGACACCGTCCGCCGACTCGCAGGTCCGCGCTACCTTCGCCGCCGTATGCGACTGACCGCTCGCGCCGAGCGGCCCACCCCGACCCGCGTGCAATGACCCGACGACCCGCTTCATTCCCGGCGCCCGCCGCGCTCCAGCGCCTCCGCGAGGGCAACGCCCGCTTCACCTCCGCCGCGCCCGACGCCGACGTGATCGTGCACCGGGTCCGCCACGACGCCATCGCCAACAGCCGCGAGCCCTTCGCCATCATCCTCGGCTGCGCCGATGCGCGCGTGCCCGCCGAGATCGTCTTCGACCAGGGGCTCGGCGACCTGTTCGTCATCCGGGTCGCGGGGAACATCGTCGCGCCCTCGCAGGTCGGGAGCGTGGAGTTCGCCGCCGAGCGATTCGGCACGCGGCTCGTCGTGGTGCTGGGGCACACGCAGTGTGGCGCGATCGCCGCCACGATCGAAGCGCTGCGCCAGCCCACCCAGACGCAGTCGCTCAACCTGCGGTCCATCGTGGACCGCGTGCGCCCCGCGGTCGAGAGCCTTGCCGACGCGATCCCGCCGGGCGACTACGAGGCGCTGGCGCGCCAGGCGGTCCGCGCCAACATCCGGGCGTCGGCGAGCCACCTGCGGCACGGATCGGCGATACTGGAACAGCTCGTCCAGGAGGACGGGCTGATGGTGGTCGGGGCCGAGTATTCGCTGGAGACCGGCGTGGTGGACTTCTTCGACGGCGTGCCGGCCACGGGGAACGGTTGATGGGCCGCCGGCTGATGGGCCGGCGGCTGATGCCGAGCCGGCTGCTGGCCCTCGCGCTGGTGGCCGGCTGCGCGGCGGGCGGCACCCGGAGCGAGCCCGGCTACGCGCCGAACACCGGCCGGCACGAGGAGGGACTGGCGAGCTGGTACGGTGCCGCGTTCCACGGCCGGACCACCGCGAGCGGCATTCCGTTCGACCGCCACGCGATGGTGGCGGCGCACCCGACGCTGCCGTTCGGGACGCGGGTGCGGGTGGTCCGCCTCTCCACGGGCTCGAGCGTCGTGGTGCGGATCGTGGACCGGGGTCCAGCGGCAGGCCCCCGGAGCCGCGGGGTCGTGATCGATCTCTCCGAAGGGGCGGCCGAGCGGCTGGGGTACATCCGGGAGGGTCGGACGCGCGTGCGGCTGGAGGTGGTGGGGTCGGACGAGGGCGACGTATCACCATGAAACGTCCGGAGTGAGCGGCTCGTAGGGCCGTGGACCGGGTCGGGATGACCGGCGTGCGGGTGCCGCAATCACTTCCGGAGGTGGGTCATGGAGAGTCTCGTCCTTCTCATGCTGGTCGGGAGCGTGCTGGCCATGGCGGTCGGGCTCTACCGCATCGCGAAGCACGCGATCGGGGCGCTGCGGACGTTCGAGCGGGAACGCACCGCGCTCGTTGCCTCGCCCGCCGCCGTGTCGTCATCCTCGGCCGCGCCCCGACCGTCCCACTCCTCCCAGGCCGGGCCGCCCCGGCCGCTCCCGCCGGCGCGGGACAACGTGGAGGCCCAGCTCGAGCGCGTCGCCGAGCAGCTCGCCCGGGTGGCGCAGGGCCAGGAGCTGCTGCTGCAGGCGATCTCGGAGCGGGCGCTCAAGGCGCGGACGCCGAGCCAGGGCGTGGCCAGCCCGATCGTGCCGAACTGACGGCCGCAAGGAGGTACCGCCACCCTTGGACACCCAGGCCCTCGAGCGGTACCTCCATCAGCACATACCCATTTCGCTGCACCTCGGCGCCGAAGTCAGCGAGGCGGGCGCCGAGCGCGTGCGGCTCCGCGCGCCGCTCGCACCCAACCTGAATCACCGCCAGACGGCGTTCGGCGGAAGCCTTTCCGCGCTGGCGATCCTGGCCGGGTGGGCCTGGCTCCACCTGCGGCTCCGGGAGCGCGGCCACACCGGCCGCATCGTGATCATGCGCAGCTCGATGGAGTTCCTGGCTCCGGCAGAGGCCGACTTCGACGCGAGCTGCGCCGCGCCTCCGCCGGAGCGGTGGGAGCAGTTCGTGGGCACCCTGGACCAGCGGGGGCGCGCGCGGCTCGAGCTCGATGTGGAACTGACTGCAGGCGGCCGGCCGGTCGCGACCTTCAGCGGGCAGTACGTCGCCCTGACCGGGCCCGGAGAGGCGGCGTGATGGTCCCGCTTGCCCTTGGCATTGCCGCAGTGCTGCTCGTCCTCGCCATCGTGCACCTGTTCTGGGCGGCCGGCGGCGGCGCCGGGGCCGCGGGCGCGGTGCCCGAAGTCAACGGCGCACCGGCGTTCGTGCCGCGCACCGTCGACACCCTGGCGGTGGCCCTCGCGCTCACGCTGGGTGCGCTGGTGGTGCTCGGGCGCGCCGGCCTCTGGACGCCCGGCTGGGCCGCTCCGCTCGTCTTCCGGGGCGGGGTGTGGCTGCTGTGCGTCGTGTTCCTCTTCCGCTCGATCGGAGATTTCCGCCTGGTGGGATTCTTCAAGCGCGTCCGGGGAACCCGGTTCGCCCGGCGCGACACGCTCGTCTATTCACCGCTCTGCTTCGGGCTCGGCGTGGCATTGCTGCGGCTCGCGCTGCTCGACCCATGAGCGCAGCATCGGGGCGGTCCGGATCCGGCGGCGTCGGCGCCGTCTACCTGGCCGACATGCGCGAGCGCCTCACGGCGCTCCGCGACACCGCCGAGCGTGCGCTGGCCCAGGTCGGCGACGACGCCTTCGCCGCCGCACCCGACGCGGAGACGAACAGCATCGCCATCACGGTCAAGCACGTCGCCGGCAACCTGCGCTCGCGCTTCACCGGCTTCGGGCAGGCCGACGGCGAGAAGCCGGACCGCGACCGGGACGGCGAGTTCATCCTCACCGCCGGGGACTCGCGGGACGCGCTGATGGCGCGCTGGGCGGAGGGGTGGACACTGCTGCTCGGCGCCGTGGGCTCGCTCGAGCCCGGCGATCTCATCCGCACCGTGACGATCCGCGGCCAGCCTCACACCGTCATCGGGGCGCTCAACCGGAACCTTTCGCATCTCGCCTACCACGCAGGGCAGATCGTTCAGCTCGCCCGGCACTACGCCGGTCCGGAGTGGCGGACGCTCACGATCCCGCGCGGCGCATCGCGCGAGTGGCGGCCGGGCCAGCCGTGAGTGACGCCGGCGGCGGCAGTGAGGTCATCGTCGTACGGATCCTGGGGCCCGGCGACGATCGGGTGCTGGACCGGGTAGCACCGGGCGTCTTCGACGCCGCAGTCGATGCGCGCCTGGCCGCCGAGTTCCTCGCCGATCCGCGGCACCACCTCGCGGTGGCACTCGATGGGACGACCGTAGTCGGCATGGCCTCGGCGGTGCACTACGTGCATCCCGACAAGCCGACAGAGCTCTGGGTCAACGAGGTGGGCGTCGCGGAATCCCACTGGCGGCGCGGCATCGGGCGCCGCCTGATGCAGGCCCTGCTCGAACGGGGCCGCGAGCTCGGGTGCGGCCAGGCGTGGGTGGCCACCGACGAAGCAAACCTCGCCGCACGGGGGCTGTACTCATCGGTGGGCGGCGTTCCGGAAGAGGCGATCATCTTCACGATCCCGACCGCCGCTCGCAAACATGGAGGACGCGAATGAGCAGCAGGTATCTCGCTGCCTGCCTGGCGCTGGTGACCACCGCCTGCACCAGCGCGACGCAGGAGCAGGCATGCACCCTGATCGGCTGCAGCGACGGCCTCGTGGTCCGGGTCGAGGGCGCGCCGGAGGGGACGACCACGATCGAGCTGAAGCGCCCGTTCCGCTCGCCGGTGGTGCTGACCTGCACCGGGCCCGCGCACTGCGGCGGCGGCATCCAGTTCGAGGACCAGACCCCCGCGCACGCGATCATCACGGTCACGGCGGGCGACCGGGTGAAGTCGGTCGAAACCGACCTCGAGTACACGAAGAGCCGCCCCAACGGCCCGGGCTGCGAGCCGGAGTGCCGTCAGGCATCCGTCACGCTGATCCTGCCGCCGGCGTGACTCCTTCGAGCGACGCCGGCGACCGCGCGCTGCTGCGCCACTTCCTCGCGGCGCTCGCCTATCGGACCCAGAAGGCGCTGCGCGACGCGCCGGCGCACTATCCGGGCTACTCCGCCGGCCATCAGGCGCGCACACCCGTCGAGATCCTCCGGCACATGACCAGCCTCATGGGCTACACGCGGACGTTCTTCGTCGGCGGTTCGTACCCGATGAAGCCGGAGCCGCTCCCCACCTTCGCGGCCGAGGTCGAGCGCTTCCACCAGATGGTGTCAGCGGTGGGGGACGAGCTCGAGGCCGGGACGCCGCTCAGCGGGATCTCGCTGCCCCAGCTCCTCCAGGGCCCGCTCGCCGACGCGATGACCCACGTGGGACAGCTCGCGATGCTCAGGCGCCTTGCCGATGCGCCGGTCGCGCCGGAGAACTTCATCTTTGCGGCCATCGACGCGGCACGCCTGGGTCCGGAACAGCCGCCGCCAGCGCAGCCGGACGCCGACTGGCCGGAGCGGCCGCGCTGACTCCAGGGGTGGTCATCCCGAGCGGAGCGAGGGATCTTCCTGATGACCCCCGGGAGGACCCATGGCCAAGCGGCTCCAGACCTACGACAGCCCCGACATTACCGTCACCTTCGATCCCAACATCTGCCGGCACACCGGCGTCTGCCTCAGGACCCTGCCGCCCGTCTTCGACATCCGCCGGCGCAAGTGGATCGACACGCTCGCCGCACCGGCGCAGGAGGTTGCCGCCGCCGTTCGGAAATGCCCGTCCGGCGCGCTGCAGTACCGGTGGCACTCGGCGGAACCCGACCGCTCCGCGCTCCCGGCGATCCGCGCGGCCGGCGCGGCGGATGCCGCCGCCCTGGCGCAGTTCGGCGAGCGGACCTTCCGCGCGGCCTTCGAGGCGGAGAACCGGCGCGAGGACGTCGATGCCTACGTGGGCGCTACCTACACCGCCGCGCAGTTCGCCTCGGACCTCGCCGATCCGGCGCGGAGCACGCTGATCGCCGACGCCGATGGCGCGCCCGCGGCGTATGCGCAGCTGCGCGCCGGCGAGGCGCCAGCGGAGGTCACAGGCACCGCGCCGATCGAGCTGCTCCGGTTCTACGTGGATCCAGTGTGGCAGGGACGCGGCCTCGCGCAGTCGCTCATGGATGCGACGATCGCCGCTGCGCGCGAGCGCGGGGCAGCGACGCTCTGGCTCGGTGTGTGGGAGCGGAACCCCCGGGCGATCGCCTTCTACGTCAAGTGCGGGTTCCGCGACGCGGGCAGCAAGCCCTTCCTGCTCGGCAGCGACTGGCAGACCGACCGGGTCATGGTGCGGCCGCTCTGAGCGGCGCCCGCGCAGCCCGCGACACTATCAGCGCGATGGGGAGGCCGACGCAGACGATGTGGATCGCCATCCCGCGCAGGATGTCCGCCACTCCCCCATTGGAAAAATCCGGCGCCGCCGAGAGCGGCACCACCACCAGGCGCATCAGC
This sequence comes from uncultured Gemmatimonadota bacterium, assembly GCA_946480845.1. The sequence goes on along the minus strand of CAMLLJ010000025.1, from coordinate 9,173 downwards.
CAGAAGACCGCAATGCCGTAGAGCGCTCCCGCCGGGATCGGCCGCCGCACCAGCACGGGAAACCGGCGGCTCAGCAGCCAGTAGATCGCGGCCCAGCCGGTCGCGATGACGAAGTGGAGGAACAGTCCGAGCGCCGCGACCGCGTTCCCCCGGGAGAACGCGTCCGGGCCGAGCAGGCCGCTCGCGATGGCCTTGAGCACCCCGACCGGGCGGCGGCCGTTCGCGATCGTCACGGCGAATGCCGCGAGGATGTCGAGCGCCCCTGCAGCGCCGCCCGCAGCCAGGATCGCGGGGAAGGGGCTCGTGGTCCGGATGGAGTGCTCGCCGCCTGCTCGGGTCATCGTCAGGGCTCCGGTTCGAGGGTGTGGGCCGGCACGGCCCGACACAGTGACGACGAAGCCCTCCCATGCCGCACGGCCGCCGGACATATTCAAGCTCTCAACAGCCTCACCCTCGAGCGGGAGCGCTTCGTGGCTCGTGCGCCGTCTGCCGTGCAGCTGCTCCACGACACCATCCAGCCACCGCCGCGCCGGCTCGCCTGGCACGGCGGCCCGACCCCCATCGGTGCGCTCCGGAACGTGCATGCGGCGGCGGCGAAGTGGCGCCCCGGCCCGGGGCGCCCCAGCATCTGGGAGCTGGCGCTGCACATCGCCTACTGGAAGTTCGCGGTGCGGCGCCGCCTCTCGGGCGGGCAGGGGCCCCGGTTCCCGCGCGCGCCGGCCGACTGGCCCTCCCTGCCCGCGCCGGCCGACGCGGCCGCGTGGGACGCCGACAGGGCCGTGCTCCGCACCGAGCACGACCTCCTGCTCGCCGCCGTGGCCGCGGTGCCGCCGCACCGCCTGGGGGACCGACCCGCGGGGGCGCGGAAATGGACGTTCGGTGAGCTCATTGCCGGGATTGCGCAGCACGACGCCTATCACACCGGACAGGTCCAGCTGCTCAAGCGGCTGTACGAGGTGCGGCGGTGAGCATCCGGATCCGCGAGGCGATCGGGGCAGACGCGCCGGCCCTGCTCCCCTACTGGCGCCGGATCGGCGCGGACACGGCATTCCTGACGTTCGGCGCCGAGGGGCCGGGCACCACCGAGCCGGAGCAGCGCGAGATTCTCGAGCGGATGGCGGCGAGCGACAATGCCATCGCGCTGCTCGCCGAGGAGGCGGCCGAGATCGTGGGCTGCATCACCTTCAGCGGCGGCTCGCGGGAGTGGACCCGCCACGCGGGCGAGTTCGGGATCAGCGTGGTCGCATCGCACTGGGGCCGGGGCATCGGCCGGCGGCTCCTCGAGATGCTGCTCGCGTGGGCCGAAGGCGGCGGGGTGGTGCGGAAGATCAACCTCCGCGTGCATCCCGACAACACGCGCGCGATCGCGCTCTATGAATCGCTCGGGTTCGTCACCGAGGGGCGGCTCACCCGCGAGACCTGCGTGGACGGGAAGTTCTTCGACTGCATCATGATGGGGCGGGCGATCGACCCGCGGGGCGCGGCGTGAGCGGGGCGGCATTGCTCCTGCTGCTGGCCGTGCAGCAGCCGATGCTCGCCGTGGACCATGTCCCGGTCGCCGTGCGCCAGCTCCGCGACGCCGAGCGCGAGTACGCGGCGCTCGGCTTCACCATCAAGCCGGGCCGGCTGCACGCGAACGGCCTGCGCAACGCGCACATCAAGTTCGCCGACGGGACCTCGCTCGAGCTGATCACCCCGGAGCGGGGCGAGACCGACGCCATGACCCGCGATTACGCGGCCTTCCTCGCGCTGCACGAAGGCGGCGCCTACCTCTCCCTGCGCACGGCATTGCTCGATTCGGCGGGCCCGCTCGGCGCCGGCATCCCGACCGGCCCGGTGACCCGCTCCGGCAATGCCTTCGCCATTGCGACGCCCGTGGACTCGTCGCTCCGCTGGCTCTTCTTCATCGAGTACCTGGCACCCGTCGCCGACGCGGACGAGCTGCTGGTCCACCACAACGGGGCGCAGGGCATCGAGACGGTCTGGGTCTCCGGCCGCGCCCGCACCGGCGAGCGCGCCTTGAGGAAGTCCCTGCGCCCCGGGAGCGTGGCCGCCGCACCGGGGCTGGCCGAGGGCCCGCCCATCGTCGGCGTGACGCTCCGGGTCCCCGACGTGGCCAGGGTGCAGCAGCTCCTCGCCGGCGGGCCGGGGCTCACGCTCCCGATCCGCACCGACGGCCGCGGCCGGAGCATCCGGGTGCCGGCGGCCTCGGCGCGCGGGCTCTGGATCGAGTTCCTCGAGCGTGAATGACCGGCCGGTCACCGCACTCGTCGTCTTCGACCTGGCGGGCACGACGGTGCACGATGGCGGAGAAGTCGCCGCCGCATTCACCGGCGCGCTTGAAGCCGCGGGTATCGCGGTGAGCGCGGCCGCGCTCGCGCGGGTGCGTGGCGCTTCCAAGCGCGAGGCGATCCGGGGCTTCTTCCCTGATGGCGCGGCGGGCGAGCGCAGTGCTGGCGCGGCCTACGCGGCATTCCGCGAGCGGCTGCGTACGGGACTCGCGCGGGGCGCCCGGCCGGTCGACGGAGCGCGCGAGACCTTCGATGGGCTGCGCGGCGCCGGCATCAAGGTCGCGCTCAACACCGGCTTCGACCGGGAGACCACGGGGCTCCTGCTCGAAACGCTCGGCTGGCGGGACGGCGTCACGGACGCCGTCGTGTGCGGCGACGACGTGACCGAGGGGCGCCCCGCGCCCTACATGATCTTTCGCGCCATGGAGCTCACCCGGACGGCGAGCGTGCACCAGGTCGCCACCGTCGGCGACACTGCGCTCGACCTGCTCGCAGGGCACCATGCGGGAGTGCGCTGGAACATCGGCGTGCTCACCGGAGCGCACGACGCGGCGCGGCTGGCCGAAGCGCCGCATACCCACCTGGCAGCCTCGGTCGCGGCGCTGCCGGCATTCCGCGGACCCGGAGGATCCTGATGGCCGAGCTGAAGACGAAGCCGACGGCTGCGAGCGTGAGCGCCTTCCTGGGCAAGGTGGCGGATCCGGCGCGCCGCGCGGACTGCCAGGCGGTGGCGAAGATGCTGGAGGAGGTGACGGGGGAGCGGCCGCAGATGTGGGGGCCGAGCATCGTCGGCTTCGGCCGCTACCGGTACCGGAACACGACGGGAAAAGACGCCGAGTGGCCCGTCATCGGGTTCTCGCCGAGAAAGACGGACCTCACGCTCTACCTGATGCCGGGCGTCGCGAGGTTCGACGCGCTGACGGCGAAACTCGGCAGGTTCAAGTCGGGGAAGTCGTGCCTCTACGTGCGCAAGCTGGCGGACGTGGACGTGAACGTGCTCCGCCAGCTCTGCGCTGCGTCGGTCAAGGCGATGGAGCCGAAGCGCGTGAGGTGAGGGTGCCGCGCGGCGGCGCTCAGCTGTCGCGGACCACCATGTGGCGCTTCGCGTCGTAGTACCCGCGCCGGACCACCACGCCGCTGCGCCGGTCGTCGATGACGCGGACATGCACCACGCTCCGCTTCTCGCCGGCGGGACGCATGAGGATCCAGCTGCCGGCGGGCGCCACCCGCTCGATGCCGGCGCAGGAACGCTGCCCCGGCTGGTGTCCCGGTGCTTCGTCCGGCAGCCAGATGCGGCACCGGCCCGGCGCCGGATAGTGGCCTGGCGGGATGTGCGCCACCACCGTCCGGGACGGCGCGCGGGACTTCGCCGGGGTTGGGCGCGTGCTGGTCGTCGAGATCGAACTGCAAGCCGTTGCAGTGAGAAGTGCCAGAACCGGGGCGAGAGCCGTGACCGATCGCATCGAAAACCCCCTGAGAAGTGAGCCGGACCACTCCGGGCGGCAGAAAGCGTGCCCTCCGGGGCGTGGAGCGACGACGCTGAACCGGGCCATTCCCGCGCTCGCCCTGCTGGCGCTCGCGGCCTGCCGGCCGGACCCGGTGCTGGCGCCGTCCGGCGCCGAGGTGCCGGCCGTTTCCCGCGACGCCGTCGCCGGCATCTACGAGGCGGGTCTCGCCTTCGGCGCCACACGCCGCGATGTCACCAGACGGCTGGGCCGCCCCGACAGCGTGCATACCGCGCCCTCGCCCAACCGGCACGACACCACGGCCACCGACACCGTCCGCTACCTGCGATACCGCGGGCTCGCGTACATCTTCCTCCAGCCCGCGGCGGCCGCGCATGAGTTCCTGCTCGAGGTCGAGTCCACCGAGCCGGGCAGGCCCGACCTGGGGCGGGTCCGGATCGGCCGGAGCACCCCGGCGGACGTTCGCGCCCGTCTCGGCGAGGCCGGCAGGACCGACACCATCGCCGACACGCTCGCCCTCTGGTACACCAGACCTGGAGAATCCGCAGACGACATGGTCGGCCTCTTCCACGTCCGTGATACGCTTCGGCTCGTGCGCTGGCAGCCCTATGTGGACTGAACGGGCCGCCGTGCTCGGCATGCTGCTGCTCGCCGCCGCGTGCGCGGGTTCCGATGCGAAGGGCGAATCGGAGCCACCCCCCGGCAGGCCGGCCGGCCCGCCGCCCCCGCTCATCTTCGATCCGGCCAACCTGCGGCGCGGAATGGAAGTGGGCGAGCTGCGGGTGGACAGCACCGACGTGGTCTGGGGCGAAGGCGTGGGCGAATGGGTGGGCACCGTGCGCTTCGCCGGCGAGATCCGGCTCCGGGGCACCGCCGTGCCGCACCTCGCCGACCCGGAGCAGCGCATCACCTGCTTCGAGGCCGACAGCGCATCGGGCCGCCGGCTGCCACGCTGGCCGGGTGACGAACGCCGGCCCTGGTTCTGCTTCGAGGACCCCGCGGGCGCCGCGGGCATGCTCGGCGCGCCCGACTCGACGCGGGTCCGCACGATCGTGGTGGACCGGTTCACCACCGTGCGGGCCTTCACCGACGCCGTGAACAGCGCACGGCTCCTCTCCGCCGAGTAGGGCGGCGTGGCCATCCGGATCGTGCGCCTGGGCTCGCCGCGTGCGAAGGGCGAAGGGCCGCGGATCGGCGCCGTGCGCCGGCCGCCGCGCGGCGTGCCGAAGGCCGACTACGCATCGCGCGACTTCTACGACCTCTGGCTTCCCGAGCTGTCGCCCAGTGCGCCACTGGTCTCCTGGATCCTCGGCGAGCCGATCACGCCGGCGCGCTGGGCGCGCTTCGCGAAGCGCTACCGCGCGGAGATGGCGAAGCCGCCCGCGGCCCGGGTGATCCCGATGCTGGCGGCACTCTCGGCGGGGGCGGATTTCTCCATGGGATGCTACTGTGAGGACGAAGCGCACTGCCACCGGTCGGTGCTCCGGGAGCTGCTGCGCGAAGCGGGCGCCTCGCTGCGTCCCTGAGCCGTCACCCACCACTGGGAGTGCCTCCCATGCGCCGCCTGTCGCAGGCCCCACGCGCCGCGATCTCCGCAAGCGCCGCGATCCTCGCGATCGCCGTGATCGCCTGCTCCCGTCCGGATCCCACTCCCGAAGCGCAGGTGCCCGACAGCGCGGCGATGTCCACGGCCCCCGCGCCGGCCGAGGCCGCATCGGGCGACACGGCACTCGCCGGCCCCGAGTGGCACCTGGTCGAGCTGAACGGCCGGCCCGCCGCCATGGGCGCAGGAGGCCGTCCCGCGACGCTGCAGTTCGATGAGGAAGGACGCGTGGCCGGCTTCGGCGGGTGCAACCGCATCGCCGGTCCCTATGCGATGACGGGCGACAGCCTCCGGCTGGGGCCGCTGGTGATGACGCGGATGGCGTGCTCGGAGGGGATGGAGCTGGAGACGGCCTTTGCGGCCGCGCTCGACTCGGTCGAGCGCTACCGGCGCGAAGGGAGCGCGCTCGAGCTGCTGCGCGCGTCCGACGTCATCGCGCGCCTCGAGTCCCGCTGACCGCCCGCGCGTTCTCGAAGTACTGGAGGCCCCCGGAGGCGCCTCCGAGGAGCAGGTCCATGTCGCCGTCGCCGTCGAGGTCGCCGAAGGCCGGCGCGGCGTAGGGCGGCCACTGCGGCGCCGCCGCCTCGACGGGCTCGAGGCGCGGCGCTGACTTCGTGCCGGCGTTGCGCAGGACCAGCGGCCGACCCGACTCGCTGCCGACGACGAGGTCGAGATCGCCGTCGCCGTCGAGGTCCACCGGGCGCGGCACGCTCCGGCGGATGCCGGTGATCTCCTCCCACTCGTCACTCACCAGCACGAACTTCGGCGCCGAGCGGCCCCCGTCATTGCGGTAGTAGTTCACCGCGCCCGATGCCTCGCCCACCAGCAGGTCGAGATCGCCGTCCCCGTCCATGTCGGCGAGCGCCGGGTTGGCGTGGCTGCCGCGAGTGAGCCGGACCAGTGCGCTGTCCGCGCGCACGAACTCCGGCGCCTGCCGCGTGCCCTCGTTGCGATAGTATGGGATTTCATCGCGCCAGGTGCCCAGGACCAGGTCGAGATCGCCGTCGCCGTCGAGATCGCCCAGGGCGGGCGCGAAGTGATACGCCTCCGTGACGCCGATGCGGCCCCGCTCCCGGAACGCCGGCGCCTGCGCGGTGCCGGTGTTCTCCAGATAGTAGAGCCCGGCCGCCTGGGAACCGTCGGACTCGATCTTGTTGCCGGCGAGGAGGTCGAGGTCGCCGTCACCATCGAGGTCGGCGAGCGCCGGCGCGCTCTCACTGCCCAGGTCGAGCCCGTCGAGGACGCGCGTGCTCTGCACCGCGAAGCGGCCCGGCGCGGTCTGCTCGAGGCGGTAGAGATTGTTGCGCGCCGTCCGGGTGGGGTTGTATGCGCCGCCGAGGATGCCCATCAGCAGGTCGGCATCGCCGTCGCCGTCGAGGTCCGCCAGCACCGGCGCGTTGTAGCCGCTGGTGCGGACCGGCGCCCCGACCGGGAAGGGAATCGGCGTGCCGCGCATCGAGGGACCCGTGCAGCTGCCGTCGTTCCGGATCCAGAGCAGCCCGGGCTCGAAGAAATCGCCCCAGAGGATGTCCTGGTCGCCGTCCCCGTCGATGTCGGTGATGGCCATCGTGTTGGCGCCATGCAGGCTGGGGCCCACCGGCGACGCGGGCGTCGGCGGCGGTGCGGGGCCCGCGGCATCGCCGCCCAGGATCTGGATGTTCTCGAAGCGGTCGGTGACGAAGGCGAAGCGCGGGCCGTACTGCGGATGCAGGTCGCGCATCTCGAACCGGGTGATGGTGCCGTCCACGCGACCCAGCATCAGGTCGAGCCGGCCGTTGCAGTCGAGGTCGGCAAGCTGGGGGATGTTCTGCCGGTCGGCGAAGATGGGCTGGTTCGAGGTGTCGCGCAGGGTGTCGGCGGCGAGGGTGAACTTCGGCTCCCGCGCGCTCCCGTCGTTCCGGTACCAGCGGATGAAGCTGTAGGGCGCCTCGGCGAGGAGGTCGATGTCGCCGTCGGCGTCCACGTCCACGAAGCGGCTCCACTCGCCGATGTCGAGGTCGTGCCAGCGGTCGGTGCGCCAGGTCCAGCGCGCGGCGGGGCCGGCGCCGGTGCGCTCGAAGAAGGTCATGCGGCCGGAATATTCCTGGATGAACAGGTCCAGGTCGCCGTCGCCGTCGATGTCCACGAGCTGGGGGCGGGGCCGGTCGAGCCCGCCGAGGAAGGGGAGGTCGTAGCGGCGGCCGGTGGAGTCGGCGATCGCGACGGCGTCCACGCGGCGTTCGAGCGGCGGGAGCAGTCCGCCGGCAGGCGGCCGCCCTGCCGGCGCGGGCGCGGACTGCGCGCCGCCGGACGCGGGACCGCAGGCGAGGAGCAGGAGCGCCGCGGCCCCGAACCGGCGCCTCATCGTGCGCCGGCGATCCCCATCGCCACGGCGTAGTGGCCCACCCGGACCACCGACCGCACCGCGCGGGTCCGCGCATCGATGAGTGCGACGGTGCCGCCGTCCCGCGGCGCGCCCTCCCCGGCATGCATGCCGCCGTGCATGGTGTCGGCCGGCGTGGGGGCCGACGGCGCGGACTGCCGGCCGTGGCTCGAGACATAGATGGTGCCGCCGTCCGCCGAGACCGCGACGCCGTGCGGCTCGGCGAACGCGCTGTCGCGCAGCACGCCGGCAACGACCCATCCTTCGGCGTTCACCTGGGTCACGGCACCGCTCCGCTGGTTGCCGAGCCACACCGAGCGCCCATCCGGCGCCCAGGCGATCTGGTAGCCGAACGGCAGCACCTCGACCGCCGCCACCGGCGCCGGCAGCTTCCCGCGCACGTCGAAGAGGATCATGCTCGAGGTGAGCTGGGTCGAGGCGGCGAGCCGGTTGCCATCGGGCGAGAGCGCGAAGGTGACGTAGGCGTGGAGCGGCCCGGCCACGTCGGTGAGCTCGACGCGGCCGGCCGTGTCGATCACCGCGATGCGGTTGTCGCCGAGGCCGGAGACCCAGACGCGGCCGCTCACCGTGTCCACGGCGATGGCGTGCGGGCGGGGGAGGATCACGTCGAGCTCCTCGAGCAGCGCCATGTCGCTCCGGCGGATGACGCCGATGCTGGACGGCGCGCTCACCGCCGTCATCGAGCGGCTGGCATAGACCCGGTCGTGGCGCGGGTCGAGCGCCAGCATGCCGGGGGTTTCCATCTTCGCGCGCCCCTGGAGCCGGTTCTCCCGGTCGAACTTGGCGACGTACCCGTCGCCGATCAGCGTCACGTACCACGCCGAGCCGTCGGGCTCGGCGATCACGGCGTGCGGCTTGGCGTTGGCGGTGAAGCCGGCGGCGCGGAGATCGACCGTGGTCATGAGCGCGCCCGTCCGGGCATCGAGCACCATGACGGTGGCGTCGTTCTGGTTGGGCACGTAGAGGCGCGCGGATCCTGCCGGAGACGACGCGGCGGCCGGAGCGGCCGCCGGGCGGGCCGCCCCCGGAGCCGCACAGGCCCCGAGGACGCCCACCATGACTGCGAGAGACAGGCTGCGGATCATGGAGTCAGACTAGTGGTCTGGTCCTTCAGGAGGAAGAGGCCTTCGCGCCCGCTGGTGACCAGGATCGTGCCGCTCTTGAAGAAGGGGAAGTTGCTCCACGAGCCGCCGAAGCCGGGCGCATCCTTGCCCACGGGCACGGTGTCGAAGAAGCCGATCTCCTTCGGGTTCACGCGGTCGCTGATGTCCACCACGCGAAGGCCGCTCTCGTAGTTCGAGTTGTACATCCGGTTGCCGACGATGTACAGGTTGTGGTCGCTGGCATTCACCGGCGCGTGGTACTCGCCCGCCACGACCGGGTCGTCGAGCTTGGCCAGGTCCCAGATGATGGTGCGGGTGCCGCCCTGG